>VGKN01000007.1 GCA_016867055.1 Candidatus Omnitrophota bacterium | reverse complement strand
GAACCATTTATACTTATTACAGTATCTGGATTTGCACCTTTTCCTGCAACCAAATCACCATAAACAGTAGCAGTCTGACCGGTTACATTTAGTTTCAAATCTGCATCACCTGTGCTATTTGTTCCTATATCACCGTTTGCACTTACATTTGAACCACCGTATCTGCCATTTCTTGAATCAAAACTATCTACATAGATAGTGCCGTTTATATCAATCTCAGAATTTCCAAACATTGACCAGCGTGAGCCGGAGTTTGATGGACTCACCTGAACATATAACTCTACCTCTCTTTGCGTATAGCCGTAAGAACCAGTATTATTGTCTGGATAATAGCCAATGGCATCAATCCTTCGCCAGTTTGGATTAGCAACAGGTGTGGTAACAGACACCGTATAACCACCTTCTCCCAAGGTAGTAAAACCTACCCCTGTGTATGAAGGATTTGACCTTAAAGCTACTATTGCTACATCAGCCCCTGCCTCAGCTAAGTTAAAGGCGATTTTGGAATTTCTAAATCTTTCTGTGAATCTGCTTTCATAGATACCCATCATAACAAAGCCGATACCCAAGGTAACCAAAAGGGAAATTGCAAGATAAAAGGTTATAAGTGCTATTCCTTTATTATCTGATAGTTTAAGTATAATCATTATTTTTTCACCTCCTTTTTCAAAAAATTTAATTTCTTAAAAGTATCTCAGTGCCCGCATTAAAGCTTAAAGTTCTTTGGTCAAGGGTAGTTCTCTGAGCTGTCAGGTTTATAATTATTCTATTTGGCTGTGCTATCTGTCTTGTTATCTGAAATGAACCAATATCATTTGCAATAACTGTATCAGTGCCCTGCTGAATACCAGCTGTATTAAAAACCCTTTTTAAAATCTGTTGATTATTTATTCCTCCTAAAAGATACTGTATAGTCCAGTTAAGATTTCCCTCAGCACCCCATTCAACCGCGCCTATAGCATCAACCACATCCCCATCTGAGTCCCAATCAACCGGCACCTGAAAGGTGACTGAGTCATTGGTTGGTGAAATTGTTACAAGGCTATTTCTTGAAGCCCTAAGTTCCTTTTCAAGTCTGTCAAGGGTCTTTCTTGCTTCCTGCTGTAATTTTACCTTATCCTGGGCTTCATTTACTGTAACCCTATTTGAACTTATAGCACCATATAACATCCCTATCAAAATCAAAAAAATAACCATAGTTATTGCTATCTCTATAATACCTGCTCCCTTATTGTCTATCAAATACCTTTTCATTCTTTACCTCTGCGTTATAGCTGTTACTAAAGAAGTGCTCCTCTGACGGCTTTTTTCTGTCCAGTTGACAATAACAGTAACTGTGAGTGGATCTGCACCTTGATAACTTACTGTCACTGTTTCATTTTCTAACGTATTTGCTCCATTATTTTGTGCCCAGGTGGTCCAGTCTGTTAAGGTTATTGAGCTAAATGGGATATTCCTCATCTCCTCAATAACCCTGCTTACATCGTTTAGGGCTGTGTTTAAATTCCTTGAACCCTCGCTCATAGCAAGCACGTTCATATACGCACCAAGAAGGGAAACAATGGAAACTATAAATATAGCCATTCCTACTACTATCTCAAGTAATGTCAAACCCTTCTTCCATTTCATTTCTTTATCTCCTATAAAATAACAAACCCTATCTAAAAAGATAGGGTGGCCTTCCTTGGCAGCCCAGCTATCCACCCTACTACGCTATGGACCTGAGGCTTTGCCCCGAATATAGTTGCATCTTTATGCTCCGCTTCGGGGTCCGCCACGCTTTGTGGCGAACGCCCCATCTTTTCAGACGGTTTGCCTTTTTCAAGGACTAAAATTTAATATATATCCTCTAATAAAAAGTATATCATAGAATAGTTATTTTTCAAGTGAACCCTGCTCCACATAGATTTTGCTATTTATAAAATTTCTTCATATCCTCAAGGGTCATTACCTTAACATCCTTGATATGCCCTTCTGTATCAAATTCTATCATCCTCTTCCTTATAACCTCATATATCGCATCCCTTGCGGGACCGAGATATTCTCTTGGGTCAAACTTTTCAGGGGTCTCTGAAAAAAACTTTCTAATGGCAGCGGTTGCAGCAAGCCTAGTATCGGTATCTACGTTTATTTTATTTATACCGAGGCTAATTGCGCGTTTTAAGCTCTCTAAAGGGACGCCCATCGTATGCTGCATATTACCTCCATGCTTATTTATAACGTCAATTAAATCCTGCGGAACGCTTGATGAACCATGGGACACCAAAAAAGTCTCAGGAAGCAATTTCCTTGTCTTCTCAATAACATCAAAGGCAAGTTTTGGCTCGTGCTTAAATTTGTATGCACCGTGGGAGGTACCGATAGCAATAGCCAATGCATCTACCCTTGTCTTATTAACAAAATCTAAAGCCTGCTGGGGATCGGTAAGATGAATTTTTCCTGAGCCTACGCCATCCTCAATTCCGCCAAGGGTACCCAATTCTCCCTCAACCGTTACGCCAAAGGAATGAGCATATTCTACCACCTCCTTGGTTATCCTAACATTATATTCATACGAAGAAGGGGTTTTCCCATCTTCCATAAGAGAACCATCTATCATAACGGAGGAAAAACTAAGAGAGATAGCCTTCTTTACAGTATCCAAATTATTTCCATGGTCAAGGTGCATTGCAATAGGTATTTCTGGATTTAACTCTATTGCAGCAAGCATTATATGCCGAAGATAATTCATCTCAGCATATTTTAAGGCGCCGCGGCTCGCCTGTATTATAACAGGAGACTGAGTCTCCTTTGCGGCACGCATTATACCCTGCATCTGTTCCATATTGTTTACGTTATAGGCGCCTATCGCAAAAGGCGCTTCCTTTTTATAGGCTTCAAGTGATGCTTCTAAAATAGTTCTCATAGGAACAAGCGGCATCTTAAATTTCCTCCTTTTTTATTCAAAATCTTAAAAAAGATGGTATAAATTATATATTATAAAATATGCCCTTGCAACACAATTTTGTTCTAAATTTACGTTCTACCGAATAGATGGAGAGTATCGGGGATTTTTACCCCATTAGAGAAGGTTTATTGCTCTACTATCGATGAACTTATAACTAAACATCAATTTTAGCAACCGGTCACATCTTATAAACAGGTAGCGGTTTTCAACTGAGACTGATTGGTCTCTAATGGGGTTACTTATACTTCTGTGGTATTATATCTACGCTTAATTCTTTTGGATTGGTTGTTCTTGATATATTATATTTAAAACTTTTTGTAAGACTATCAATTTCTGATAAATCTGCCATCTTTGGCTGTTCCAGCCTGTTTTTTGAACCGTCTGTTAGAATCTCCGCTATCGGCCTTCTTATATCGGGGTTAACTCTTACTGTAAGGGCTATCTCTCCTGTTGTCAGTTCAAGCAAAGAACCCGGTGGGTAGATACCTACAAGTTTAAAAAATCTCTCCAGCAACGGTTTTTCAAACACCTCGCCTTTTAATCTCATAATTTCAGTATATATGGATTCGTAGTCCATTTTCAAATCGCTTGCCTTTGAAACCAAATTATCATAATAACAAGCCAGTGTTATCAGTATGCTTGCCAGATTTATTTTTTTTGTTTTTATAGCAGCTGTATAATTTAACGGATTATATTTCATAATCTCATAGATTACCAGGGCAGTCAGTTTGCTTATATGTTTTGTCTTCACCAATAATTTTATGAGTGCGTCCGCATATTTCTGGGATCCGGCATTTTCCATGGGAGTTTTAGCCCCACACTCTAAGATTCCTGCCTCGCGAGTAAGTTCTCCTATCTCATGGAAGAGTGAGGCCTCGCCAAAATCAGAAAATAAATCCTTATCAACCCTTAACGATACTGCCTGAATCAACGTTAATATCAGCACCCTTAAACAATGAACGAGTATATCCCTATCGCGCATGCCTAAATTTAGGCTTATAAGCAATGCGTCCTTGTTTCTTAAAATAACCTTTAATATGTCTATAACCACCTGCCTCGGGCCCTCTACGCTTATATTCCTTTCTTTCTTCAGGGTATCCAGAAACTCCTGCATTGTTTTGAGCGCATTGTTATATGTAGTCTTGGCTAAAATGGTAACATCCTCTTCTTTTTGCTCAGATACAGCAACTTTACTTATTCCTATGTTTTTAACTCCGAGCGAAGAAAGGGCATTGGCATATCCACCCTTTTCAAAAACCTCCCCCTTTTTTAAAACCATTACCTCTATAAACCCAGCCAGTTCTTCTTTAGTTAACCCCGCCTTAAAATGTATTTTCTCAATACCGCTTTCTGATAAATCTGTGATAAATTTTTCTAATGCTGCGCTTAGATTATACAAAGGCAATTTATCAAATACCACCTCGTTTTTGATAAAAGCAACTGTTACATCTGGCCTTAACTGTAACACCTTTTCCAAAGATGTGTAAAGAGTGCTTAGGGTTCGCTTCGTTATGCCGTGGTCTTTTCCATAGATAAGCCTGGTATTCCGCATAACGACCAACGACTGCACAAGCTCTTCAATATATTTAGTTATATCGGTCTCAGGCACCATTTGTATTTGTTTTGTATTTTTTTTCGCTTATTATATACTGACACACCTCGCGGACGGTTTTACTCTTATCCTTTGTGCCTCTTGCTATTATATCCATAGCCTCATCGGTCCCAATTTCTGACAGTGTATAAACAATTGCCACTCGTAGGTTATCGTTACTAATCCAAAAGGGGACGGGCTTTTTGTAAAAAAGTTCAACGAGATGTGGAATAGATTCTTCTCTCCCCATCTCTTTTAAAAGGTCTATAGCCTCTATTATCTGGGTATTTTTTGAGCCAAAGGGATTTTTTATCTTTAATGTCTCTATCAACATATCCATAAATACCCTATCTTTTAGCTTAAGTAGAGCCTCAGTAACCATATTCTTCAGTTGCACATCGCTTGTCTTTAATGCTATATGGAGTATCCCAGCGCTCTTTTCCTTTGGAGAGTCTAAAATAATTTGAATGATTTCTTTTCTTATCTCGTCTCCTTTATGCATATAAATATTTTTTAAATATTCTAATGCCTCATCCGTATCAATCCTGTATAGAAGCCTTACTATATCGGATAGGAAGATGTCTGGTTTATCCTCAAGCCATAATGCTATCTCATCTGAAACACCCTCGCCCATCTGAGATAGAATTCCGGAAACGCGCTCTATTACAATAGGTAGATTTTCTTCTTTGAATGCGGCATCAAGCAATAGCCTGACAGACTTTTTGCCCAACAATAAAATTATCTGGCTTGCGGTTTGAAAGGCGTCTACGTCCTCCTCAGCAATATTCTTAACAAGACTATTTACTATATCTGGAACGGTTATCTCATGTAAATGGCTGGCTAATACATCTCTCCTGGTAGAAAATGCGCCTTCCTTTTTAATAAAATCTACCGTAAACATTGCTAAGAATTCATTTAAAAGATAAAGCCCGCCGTGAGAGATTATGCTTGGAACCTCTTCAAAGAATCTATCTGTTATCAACTCAAAATCCCTTGGGTCTTCTTCGCTCTTTAATAATTCAAATATCATCTCGGCAAAATCCAAGTCTATTTTTTTTCTAGAAATTGAAAGAGCATACGCTGAAATATCTCCTGTGGATTTCTCTAAATCAGTTTTAAATTGTTCCACGCCATTTTCAACACATGAAAGGATATTCTGGTGAATCTTAGAAATAAATTTATTCTGCAGGTTAGCCAAGGCTAATTTTTTTATGGACTCAATAAGCTCCAGAGAGGTTTCCCGCGCGAATATACCTTTATCCAAAAGGGAAAGGGTAAGAATGTCGGCGATCAAGGGTTTCTTTTCGTCATAGAGACATATTTTATCTAATATTCCAAGAATTCTGTCTGAGAATTTATTCTCCTTAACCACAATAGACTCAATTAGATTTGACATAGCCTGCTCATTAAGGATGTTGGATAAAATGTGCATAAATTTTTCATGTTCGTATTTAAACTCGCTATCCTCTTTAATAAGGGAACTTATAAGACTGGGGTCGAGATTATCTAAAATCTCTTCCATGTGTTTTTTGTTCTCTATATCTTTCTCAAATAATTTTTCCTTTGCGCATATGGAAAGCCTCTTTAGCATCCTTGCCGCCTGCTGCAATTTCTCCGGGTCATTATATACATATCTATTAAAACCTGTGGCAGTTTTAACGGAGTCACTTAGCGCATTCTCAAAGAGTTTTATTGAGTCATCTGTGATTTCTTCAGGAATGCCCTCCGACAGGTTTGTTATGAAAACATTCCAAAACTTCTCTTCGTCTTTATCGGGTATGGCTTCTGTGGCTTCCCTTTCTATGACCGAACTATAATCAAGCTCGGTTAAGTGTATGTGTGTTACCTGGCGGCTTGCTAAAATTTTGAAAAGCCCGCCTTTTTTAAGTATCTCATCGCGGCTATCTATAATACTTTCAAAAAAAATCCTTATCTCTGAAAGGCTTATCCCCTTCAAAAAGGACACAGAGGAAACGGCCCTGGTATGAAAAAACTTTGCAATGTCTTGGAATACCTTTGTATCTCTTTCAAAATACTTACCCTCAAGCATCAGGCTCTCAGGAGAAATACCCAGAGATACCTCTCCCTTTAAATCAAGCAGCCTGTTAAGCTCTATTTCAAAACGCTCTAAAAATCCCTGCACTATAGAGTGACTTGGATTATATATCTGGCAATTCTTAAGAACTATATCCATTGCCAGTATTGTTTCTTTTAAAAGTTTTTCTTCCTCCTTGGTATACATTTTAATGGTTATTACCTATATAAAACAAAAAACCTCCGCTATGTTTGTAGCGAAGGTTTAAAATAAAATTATATTTAATTTTCTATTCAATTTTGATTTCTTAATCTACATTCTACCAAAAAAAATATTTTCTTCAACTATTTTTTATACCCTGCAAGTACTCTTTTGGGAATATGTTGTCCAGATTTAAAATACAGTCGGGGTCTAATGCCTTTTTTAGCTTAGCCATCTGCAGTATAGATTTTCTGGAATACATTCTTTCAAGGTATGTGTGCTTTAGCTTCCCTATACCATGCTCTGCAGAGACTGTCCCGCCAAGGGAGATTGCCTTCTCAACAAATTTTAGATAGAGTTCTTTTGAACATAAAAATTCTACTTTATCTTTTGGGAGCAGGTTCAAATGCAGGTGGCAATCTCCTATATGACCAAATATCACATATTCAATATCTGCGTTTTTTAGGCTTTCCTTATAAAAACTATACATAGTTTTAAAATGTTCTTTTGGAACTGCTATATCTGTTCCCACCTTTGGAAAACCATTTCTCTTAACCTGCTCATTCACTAAGGTAGGTAATCTGTGTCTAAATTCACGGAGCCTTTCTTTTGCTTTAACATCTAAAGCACACCAAGATTTATCTATATCTGAATTAAAATCCTTAAGCATTTTTTCATACCACTCTAATAACTCAGTATTTATATCATATTCAACTGCCTGTTCAAAAAAAATAACAGAAGCAGTATCGGAAGGTATATTTTTATATTCTTCTTTTAACATATTTATGGAATTTGAATCAAAATACTCTATAGAAATAACCTCTGGCTGTCCGATATTCTCTTCGTGAGCTGCTTTGAATGATAATTCCCTCAGATTATCAGAGAATGATAAGGCATCTTCCTCTTTTTTAAAAAAGCTTAGAATACCCAAGATATCCTTCGGCAATTTTATAAGTCTAAATTCTGCCTCAAATATAATACCCAGCGTTCCTTCGTGGCCTATAAACAAATCTATCAAATCCATATTGCTTTTTACATAATATCCTGCTGCATTTTTTATGTTTGGCATCTTATAATCAGGAATTTTAAAATTTAGGATTTTTTTAGAGCTTGTGGATATTTCAAAGCAACCTTTATTATCACAGAAATACTCTCCACGTTTTAGACTGAGGGTATCGCCATTGGGCAGGATTATTTTAAGCGACATAATATGGTTTCGCGTTGAGCCAAATCTGAAACCCATTGCGCCAGAGGCGTTCGTTGCGATATTCCCTCCTAAGGTGGCATCCTTTTCAGTTGGGTCAACCGGATAAAAAAGACCTTGCTTTAAAACAGCCTCCTCCAGTTTCCTTATTCTTACGCTACAACCTACTTTAACAATTTCTGTATTCTTATCAATTTCTAAAGCATGATTTAAATTCTCCGTTGAGATTAAAATACCACCGAAAGGGACAGCCCCACCCGTAACACCTGTTCTACCTGCTGAAATGGTAATAGGTCTTTTTTTAAGGTTTGCCTCTTTAAGAAAATCTATAATCTCTTCTTCGCTCTCAGGGAAAATAGCCTCATCTGCAAAACCACCTTTTAGGCCAGAGCTATCTTCAAGATAATCTAAAAATGTATCTTTGTCGGTTTTGATAAGCATACAAATTGAACAAATTTCAGAAAACAGAGAACAGAAAACAGATTTTTCTGACTTCTGACTTCTGTCATCTAAGGTCTAAAATAAAAAATTATACTTATGGAATATGAAGAATATAAACATTTGTATCTCAATTAACAAACTCTATCTCGCACGAGGTATGACCATATTGCTGAAATCTATTTGTCTTTACCTTTACATCACAAGGATTACAGTGGCCAAAATTAGAACAATCTCTAAATTTGTCTACGACTTGAAAGTTTGAATCCAAGATATCTCCGATAGGATTTATTCCCCCGTAAAGATCAGCATGACAACGAAATATATTGCCTTCACTATCTATGAGAAGTTCGGTAGTTCTACATTTTACTTTCTTTCTAAATTTTTTATCGCAGGCTCCTTCATATTTATACGTGCCGTATAAATTCCCATTGCACTCGCCAAGAAACTCCTTTGTGCGGAAATCTATACCTAATTCCCTACATTTTAATTGGGCGTTAAGTATTGTCTTTTCATATTCAGGATGCATAACACCCCAGATTCCTATGCTAAAGCCTTCCCTCCTCATTTTTTGCGCCTTTTTAATTGTCTCATCTAAATTCATATCCTCGGGATGAAAACTTACACGAATAGAGGCATACGGCGCTTTCCTTTTAACTCTGTCTGGATTAACCTCTTTTATAAATTTATCAACGTCAAACTGGAGGTTGGTTAATATATCAATATTAAGGTCTGCTTTAAGATTATTTATAATATAAAGAAAATCATGATGAAGACTGGGTTCTCCGCCCTGAAATGTTACCGGCAAATCAGCGCGAGAGATAATCCTATCTAAACCCTTAATCCAGTCCTTGCCTGAGATATTTTTTCTTTTTATGATACTCTGTTCAAAGTTATTAATACAATAACTGCATTTAAGATTGCACGCAAAGGTTAAAAATGCACCTATATAATTATAGCCCTCTGGCATAATGAGTGGCTTCATATCAACCTAATCCTCTTAAATAGATATACATCAAAAAATAAAACAAGAATTGTTTTTACTACACCAAATATATTTTTTGGATGTAACGCCTTTGATCTTCCATATCGCCTCTCATTAAGAAGCATACCAATTTGGATATACGAGTAGCCAGATTTTATTAGTTTTACGAGTGCCTCTGCCTGAAAGGCAAAACTGTTGGTGGAAAGCCCAACAGATTTTATAAGTTTCTTTTTATGAATCACCGGACCGTTGTAATAATTCAGCCTTAGATTAAAGAGCAAATTCAACGTTTTTGTAAATAGAAAGGAGAAAAAACGCCTTAGCATTGGGCGGGTGTAATAGTTAACTGTATGCGGGATAATTATGTCTGCTCTGCCAATTGCGCTATAGATGTCCTTTATGGAAACAGGTGCAATCTCATTATCCCCGGGTATCATACTGATATATTCAAACCTGGCAAGTTCTATGCCCTTTCTGTAATTATACCCAAGCCCCATTGTCTTTTCGTTATGGATAACCCGAATCCTTTTGTTTGCGGCTGATATTTCTTCGGCAATATCCCCTGTCGCATCGCTTGAGGAATCATCAAATATGATAATTTCATAATCACTGAAATTATCATTAATCGCTGATAATATATTTTTAACAGTAGATTCTATGTTTTTCTCTTCATTTAAGGCAGGGATTATTACAGATATAGTTGGCTTCATTCTTTAAAGATTCTTTTTACAGCAGAGACTATCTCTTCTTTGCCGGGGTAAAAGGCTTTTTCTAAAACAGGGCTAGAGGGCGTAGGACAATCAGGAGAGGCTATGCGTATTACAGGCGCTTTTAAATACTTAAAAATGTTGCTCGTTACTCTGGCAGAAATCTCTGCAGTCACTCCTCCAGTAAGCCAACCTGTATCGGCAATAATAAGTTTTCCTGTTTTTTTCACTGATTTAAATATAATCTCTTCATCTAAAGGTTTGAGTGTCCTTATATCAATTACCTCTATATCAATATTCTCTTCTCGTAGAACCTCTGCTGCCTTTAAAGATTCAAATACCATATAAGAAATCCCAACAACGGTTAGGTCTTTTCCTTCCTTTCTTACTATCCCTTTACCTATAGGAACTGAATATATGCCCTTAGGCACATAGCCGATATGTTCATAAAGCCAGCGATGTTCAATAAAAATAATAGGAGTTCCCTCCTCAATGCTTGCTATTAAAAGCCCTTTGACATCATAGGGGCTTGCGGGTATTACAATCTTTAAACCAGGGATATGCAGAAATAACCCCTGTAAACTTTGAGAGTGCTGGGCTGCAGACCCCCATCCTCTGCCAATTATTGTCCGAATAACCAAGGGAATTTTCAATTTGCCACCAAACATATAACGCCATTTTGAGATGTGATTTACTATCTGGTCCATAGCCAAAAGTAAAAAATCCATTCGCATATGGACTACAATAGGTTTCATCCCTGTGATTGCTGCGCCTAAAGCCATACCGGTAATTGTGTTTTCTGCAATGGGTGTATCAAATACCCTCTCTTTACCAAAAATCTTCTGTAAACCCAGGGTGGTTCCAAATACACCCGTTGGGTCATCCACTCCTTCACCCATAATAAATACGGATTTATCTTGTTTCATAATAAGGGCTAAGGCTTCTTTAATAGCTTCCCTATAGGTCAAACCCCTTAGCCTTTTACCTAAGGTTCTACATGTTTTTTCAAATTCCCCTCTTTCAGTATATACCTTTTCCCAAACCATATTTATTTAATAAACATCCTCCAAGAGTTCTCCTTCCTCAGGAAATGGACTATTCTCTGCAAAGATTGTCGCCTCTTTTATCTCTTTATCTATTTTTGTTGTTATTTTATCTATTTCGTTTAAAGATATGATGTTATTTTTTAATAAAAATCCTTTGAACCTTTTAATCGGACAATTCCTCATCCACCTATCAAGTTCCTCTTTGGGTCTACATCCAGTTTCATAATCACAATCTGGTCCCACATGTTGCCTAAAACGATATGTTCTATATTCTATTAAGGTTGGCCCGTATCCATTCTTTGCTTTTTTTATTGCTTCGCCTGCGGATTCATAAACTTTTATAATATCATTTCCATCAACACGTAGACTTTCTATTAAATATGGCTTGGCGCGTTTGAATATATTATCTGCTGGCTGTCTTGCTAAAAGCGGAGAATTGGTAGCATAAAAATTATTCTCGCAGGCAAAAATAACCGGCAACCTTTTAAGTGAGGCAAAGTTAAGGCATTCATGAAACGTTCCTGTATCCACAGCACCATCCCCAAAGAAAACCACGCTTACCCTTCTATTTCTCTTCATCTTAGATGTCAAAGCCGCTCCTAATGCCACAGGTATACTACCACCTACTATTGAAGAGGTGCCAAGAATGCCTCTGTCTGGGTCAACGAGGTGCATAGAACCACCCTTTCCTTTTGAACAACCTGTTTTTTTACCATAGAGCTCAGCCATAATAGTTTTTAAAGGCATTCCCTTTGCTATACAATGGCCATGATTTCGGTGAGTTGAAAATATATAATCTTCTTTTTTCAAATTCAGGCATACTCCGCAAGCAATGGCTTCCTGCCCTAAATAAAGATGAACGGGTGTCTTCATCTGTTGCTCGGGATAAAGGGCTATTATCTTTTCTTCAAAGCGGCGAATCCTAAGCATAGTTGTTAACATTATCTTTAAGGTTTCAATTGGAATATTCCTATAAGGTTTCATCTTGATCAAATAAAATTTACATGGGGTGGAAGATTTCTAAGTTCCCAAAGGTACCTATTAATCTCATCAAGGCGGCAGTTCTTCATACATCGGCTGACATCTAATTTAGATATCCTCTCAAGAATCTGTTTTCTCTTTCTGCCTTTCCAAATTTCAATAAATGAATCTTTATAAATATTGCCGTAGCAGAAATTGCTATCTCCTAAATATGGACCACAGGTATATATATTGCCGTTAGAGGTTATCTCACAAAAAAACGGCAACCCCAAACACCGTTTATATGGTCTTGGTTCTTTAAGCTTGATAAAAGAATGGGCTCTGAAATATATCTTAAAATCATTTTTAGAAAACTCCTTAAGTCTATTTTCAAGTGCAAATAATTCCTTATCGGTTATTTCTCTGGAAATATTATGTCCGCTCATAAGATGTTTTATAAAAGGTTTTACTACTAGATACTGAATACCTATTTTTCTTAATGAATTTGCAAGTATCTCAATTTCCTTTATATTCTCTGGAAGTAACACTATCTGAGCACCTATTGTGCAGGGATGCCCATTTTGTCTTTTTATATCAACCGCTTCTTTTAGATTGAATATAACCTTGTCAAAATCCTTTTCCTTGCAGCCATGAATTTTTGAGTAGGTCTTTCTTGTCCCCGCATTTATACTTACCTTTATCCAGGTAAGTGCACTTAAACATTGTTTGGCTATTTCAGGAGTGAATAAAACTCCGTTTATTGCGCAAGCCACATCAAGCCCCACTTGCTTGGCATACAATATAAACTCAGGAAGATTCTTATGCAAAAATGGTTCACCTTCTCCTGAGAACATAATACTTTTAACCCTACATTTTGCTAGTCCCCTTAGGGTCCTTTTTAAAACCTTTTTGTCTATAAACTGTGATTTATAATTCAAATACTCAAAGGCACAAAAGATACAACGGTGATTGCATGTTCCAGACGGGCTTATCTCAATATAGACAGGATATATATCCTCTCCTCTTAGCCAGCTATGGAGGCGTTCTATATGATACATCAACTTGTGATTATCAACTCTAAGGTCTTCCATTTATTTTACCTTTGGAATGAATAATTTTACAATCTCATCTCTAACCTCTTCTGGCTTGATAAACTCCATACAATTCTTCTTCTGAAAACATTCTGACTTAAGACAGGGTACACACTCATATGGTGTCTTTGGCAGTAGTTTTACCCCTCTATTATAGAGATAAACCTCCTTAGAAGAAGTAGGCCCAAAAAAGACGACAAGGTTTTTCTTTAGCGCTATTGCCAGATGCATCCCTAAGCTATCATTTGTAACTATAAGACAGCAGGAATTTATCCAGTCTATATATTCATATAGATTATTTAATCCCTTTTGCCATGAGATAGAGTATTTTTTCTTTAATAGACCTCCTAATTTTTTCCAGTGCGTTTTAGGCCATGCCTTGTTTGGCCATTTTTCTCCCACAACCCAGTTAAAACCGATATCATATCTTGCTGAAGATTCAGGCCTATAACCCAGAATGTATTCTTCTTTCTCCCATCTTCTACCTATCATTGAAGCAAGGGCATCCTGCCAGTACCTGTAGTTTCCTTTCTTTTTCTTTAGGTCAAGGCACAGACTTAAAACCTTCTCGGCTCCATCATATGCCTGAGCGATTCCCTCGCTTGCATCAAACCTGAAACCAAATCTCCTCCATGCATTGATTGAATCTGAGAATGCGCATATACCAGGGCCCTTTTCCAAGTTTATAACAGTATCAAATTTTTCATGTTGTAGTTGTAGCACCGACTCCAGATTAAAAATTAAAACTCGTCTGATATAAGGATTATTCTCCAATAGGGGATATGCCTTCTCGTCAACAAGCCAGGTTACCTCATCGTTCTTTAAGAAGTTTAGAATAACTGTGGTTCTTATAACATCTCCCAGACTGGTTGTGGTTCTTACCTCCTTGTCCAGAGTTTCTGAATAGCCAAGTTTTATTATCAGCACCTTTGCCATATTTAAACCTCCGCAGAATGTTTAAAGACATCTATTCTTAATCCCTTGAAAAATAGTTCGGAAAAATCACTCACCTTAAGCCTGAAGGGATATATCTTAGTTTTTATCAAATACATCTTAACTAGGATATAGGCTAAAATATAAAATATACTATTGGGGATATAAATAAGATAATTTAAAATTAAATTTTTAAGTCGTGGTCGCCAAACCACCACGGTTCCCAGGAGGGATAGGTTTTTCTGAATCTTTTTTTCCCTTTTTGTAAAACAGTTAAGCGGTGATTCAAACATATACGATAGGTGTATTTTATCATAATCAGCATCAAAAATGCTGTTTTTTCTACAGAACTCTCCTAATGGTGTGCCAGGATAAGGATGGCATATAGGAAATTCTGCAAAGGTTACCCTGCATTTTATATTCATCAAAACTGTGGCGATGTCATCCTGAATTTTAGAATTGGGTAAAGCTAAGATACTGTTTGCAAAGGTATTGATTTTATACTCTTGGCAAATTTTAAAGGCTTTGTAAATTTGTTCATCGTCCATATTTCTTTTTAATATCTCATTTCTAAGATATGGGTTCGCCGCTTCTATAGACATACTTATTGAAACACATCCTGCTTCTTTAAGAAGACCTGCCATATCTTCGTTAAATAGGTCAGGCCTTGTAAGACAATGGAAGGGAAGTTTTATTTTCTTTTTATACTCCTTACAAAAATCCTCTAACCAAGCATCGTTTGGATAAGCAAATATATCATCATAGAACTTGACAAATTGAATAGGATATCTTTCTTTTACATAGACTATCTCGTCAATACTGCGTCCAACTGATTTTCTTCTTAAATAAGAGCCTTTTCCTTTGTACATCTCTCTAAAGGGTTGATTAAAACAATAGGTGCAATTATAAGGGCATCCCCGAGAAATCATAAAACTCTTGATAGGAAATTTGCCCATCTCAGTTGTCTTATAAAAAATATCCCTATCAGGAAAGGGGAGGTTATCTAAATTGGAATAGAAGCTACGTATATCATTTCGTTTTTCTTTGGTCGCAATATTTTTTATATTTGATATGTCCTCATTCCTTTCTAATCTCTGCAATAATTCTAAGAAAGCCTCGTCTCCCTCTCCGATACATATTGCATCAAGGGTAGAATTGTAAATACATTCAGGATAAAAGGTAACATGTGGACCACCCATTATGGCGAAGATATTTGGAAATCGTTTTTTTATCTCTTCATTTATCTTTAGATAATATTTATGTTCTCCCGTTGTGGCGCTATATGCAATTACCCGGGGTTTAATTTTTTCTATTTTTTTAAATACATTTTCTCTTGTTAATATCCCCAAGAAGGTCTGATGGCCATTTGCTTTGGCTATTGCAGAAAGTTGCATTATCCCTTGAGGATCTATAAAATCAATCATTTTCACAATAAATAAAATTCTCACCCCGTTAGACCTCTTTTGTATTAACAGTTAAAATATCAGATAAAACATTAATATTTATTATAAATTTTACTCTCATTTTGTCTTCAAATAGAAAGTTCTAACGGGGCTCATTTCAATTAAGGGAGATACTTCCTAATATTATCCGCCCATAACTATCAATTTTATCTTTATCCAAGACAGGTAAAATCTTTCTGTCATCTAAATAGAATAGGCATAGCCTTATTCCATAAACGCCTTTTTCCATATAGGAGGGGATGAATGCATAATAATTCTCTCTAACAATCTCATCCTTTGGCCAATTCTCTGCAGGATATATTCTATACCCAAGGGTATGAAATTTTTGAAACCTAACCTTATTTTCTGAATCTAAAAAATAAATGAATACCCCCAGGGGTCTATCTATATTGTTTATAAATTTCCAATAATAGGAAAGGTGCAAAACCCCCTCTTTTTTAAAGTAAGAAATATTATTATATCCTAAAAACATTATCTGATTATTTATATTTGCATTAATAATATTTTGAATCTTGGGATTATGGATTGGTTTAAAAAGACTGTCTGTGCCGGAAAATCCTTTTTTAAACAATGCTATATCATCTATTGCTTTTAACAGCCCCCAGTTAGCATTTTTAATAAAAAAACGAATATTATCAGGTGCTGCTCTCGGAAAGAAGGAGTTAATCATTAATGGCTCATTAAAATCTATTAATGCGTATTCTAAGTTTTTGGGGGGTTCATATCTTATGTTTGTATACATTTTAAAACCACTCGCAACAAAATGCATTGAATAAACATTGTGTCTTGATGCAAGGCGCGGCAAGAACTGAAATGTAGCAATTACAGGGGCGTCTTTAGGAATCATCCTTACCAATTTCTCCTTTTCCTTTGCTATGTCATCAATACAATAAAAACTGATAAATTCTTTTAAATAAAATTGTGGTCCTGCCAAATAGACACCTGATATTATTAAAACCGCTAGGAAACCGATTTGAAGAACTAAGGGATAATTATAAATAATTTTACAACTTAAAAGTTTTTTAAACCCATTTATTGCTGAATAAAAGATAAATGGAATTAGCAATGCATTATAATGAAAGTGTATGCTGGTATGACTTTCAACGGATGATAATAAATTTTGAATGAAAACGGGGGTAGAAATCAATAAAACTGATGGGCTTAAAAATCCCAAAAGAGCGGTGGGGAAAAATAGTTTAAACAGATA
>VGKN01000006.1 GCA_016867055.1 Candidatus Omnitrophota bacterium | reverse complement strand
CTAATGCTATACTAACTGCAGCAGGCAGAATGCCTAAGTTAGCTGCACCTTCTTCAGTGGAGTCTACCTGTAATTTAAGCACTTTATACGGCTGCCATCTTCTTAAATACCCCCATTCTCCTACCACAACGATGTTTCCGTATTCTTCTACCTCGGTTGCTGTTAGAGCTTGTTTTATTAGGGCTCCCATAGTCTTTACATTAGTTACTATTTGATAGCCCTCTCCTTTCGGACTTAAGCCTGTTAGTTTTAAGAAACCATCCATATTCTGTATTAGGCTTCCATCAATGATGACGGTGAATTTACCTTGAGTATTTGCTATTAGGCTGTCAAGGTATACCTTAAAGTAAAGGGCTTCGCCTAATACATGAGGCTGAAGGATGATTACCTTCTTACCTGAGGAGATGGCGGCAATTTGTTCTTGTTCAGCTTGATAATCATAGGTAAGATGCGAATCGCTCTTCTGGGCTAACTTCATATTTTCTTCTATATGTGGCCTATACAGCATCGCCCCGCTTGGATGCAAGAAATAAATCGCCGTTCTCTTCCACCATTCTGGGGCAGATAAACCTTCGTCTACTAATACATAGACCATATCATCTGCAGTTGTTCCATAACCCCAGTATCGTGGCCAGAAATTATTCTCGTTGTGATTTGCCTCAGGGATTACTGAAATAATAGCAGCTCTGCCCTGCTCACTAAGTTTTGACTGTAATGCCTTTGCTATCCCAAATTGCTCAGCAGTTGTTATTATGTTAATTATCTTACCCTCTTGAGCTAATTGTAATACACGACTATCATCTGCTACTTCAAATTTTCCTCCTTTATATGCTGCGTCGAAATCTGTAACAGCATTAGTTGCTCTAGCCTTATAATATGGCATAACAGTCTTTCCATCCCCTGTTATCAGAGGAACTATCATTGGCTCAACGCCTCGTAAAACAGATATATTGTAAACAGCAAGGGCCCCAAAAAGTGTCTCTACGCCATATACCATATCTGTAATTGTCAGGTCTTCTTTAGTTTTATCAAGTAGTTTTGCAATTTTTCCATATAAATCTGCGCCCATCTGTGGTAGTCCACTTAGGGGTTTGTGAGAAAGACTACAGAAGTAAAACTTATCAGAATATGCACTCCAGTTAACAAACTGTGCTTCTTCAGCTGTAAGAACTAAGACAGGCATAAAAGGACATTCAGCAAATTGTTGTTTTATCCTTGTGGCAATTGCCATAGATAACATAGAACTATCTACAATTAACACCGGCATCTTACCGCTATTATATATCTCTGTGGCTATCCTGCGAGATTCTGCCTCAAACTTATCCCAGTCTGTAGAAATCTTATCCAAAACAGGCCCCATCGCTATCCTATCAGTTGCCAACCCTTTAGTTTCCAAAATGCGTTCCAAAATACGCCGAACTTTAGCCACAGTCAAAACATATGCCTCTCTTGGCTGGTTCAGTTGTCCTTTCTCTACAATAGAGATAAATGGCCAGCTGTTATCCCCTGCTAATTTGCCTATTGGACTATCAGCAACTTGTCCAGAGCACATAGTGATAACATTGGCTCTGCCTCGACCTTGTAACATTTGCCCCATCTCCAACGTCTCTTCAGTCGTTCCAGAAAACGATGAAAGTATATAGAGCGTATTTTGTCCATCATCCTCATCTAAAATATATTGGGGAATCTCAAATTCCTTTACAACAATTACCTGAACATCATCTGAAACACCTAATTCTTCTGTCATACCTTTAAGCACATCTCCAGCAACACCAGAGCCGCCCATACCACACCAGACAGCCCTCTTCACCTTACTCAAATCCCTAAGTTTTCCAAGTTCTACATCTACTGCTTCCTCTAACTGGCGCCGATTTGTAAGCTGTTCAACTAAACTTCTAAAACGTTCTCTTCCTCCTACTGCTAAATCTGATTTTACATTATCCACAATCTGATATAGCCTATCCCAGACTTCAGCACCTTCTAAACTAATCGCTCCAAGCGAGACTAATCTTTTTATAATCAAACCTCTCAAAAGCATCTCTATAATTACAGGTGAGCGTAAAAATGGAGATACACGAAGGTCATCGGTTGGAATAGCTATAGTTGTTTGAAATTTGTCTCCAACTTTAACAACTACCCCTTCATCAGATGCAGAAACAGTAAATGCCTCTAATAAAGACAAATCTGGTCTTTCTTGAGTAGCAACAATCTTCTCTGTAGCCGCAGCAAGCGTGTCGTAGATTGCTCTGTTTGGGTCGAGGATAGGTAACTTAAGTAACCCTTCCAAATTAGCAGCATCTTTTGGATTAAAATCAAACTGATGCCCTTCTGTGTGTAACTGCTCTACTGCTGTGGTCATAAGTAAATAACCCAGTCCTAACATCTCATTTAACTCAGCTTTAGTGTAACCTTCTCCAGATATAGTAAAACTTGAGCCGGTGTTTGAAAATCTAACAAGCATCATGGCACCAGTCTTAACATTTGTTATGTGCACTCCACTTACTACAGTAACATTAGGATCACCAAAGTTAATTAGAAATTTGCTCGTATCCGTAAACCACTGTTTAGCCAATTCTTTCATTCTTTCTGCAATCATATATTTGAATTTGTCTTGTTCTGGTGGTAATGCTGGCTTACGCTCATCCACAACTGTGTCCCTTAGGTTATATGTCTTTCTAATCCATGCTAACTGCTCGGCAGGATTTCTACCCTCCCACTGATGAACCATACACCCTAATAGATAAATTAAGTAAAGTGCGGCATTGTCCCCACCTTGATAACCTGGATAATTTACAGGTGAGCCCCAATTTGGATTAGTCATAGGGTTGGTAAAGGCGTGTGTAGTATTTTCTACCGCAACATCAGCTGGAAGACTTGCCATACCTTTCATAAAGAAAGGATAACCAGCCTCATGCGGAACAACCCTAACAGGGAGCCCCCTGTCGTTTAATTCTCTTGCTAAATCTTTAGCACTAACACCTGTTCTCATGTCGCAAATCACTGTAGGAGTTATCCCCTTAGTTTTATAACTATGTGCTAAATTTTCGATGGTGAGTAGCAGTAATTCTGATCCTGTCATTGATATAACTTCTCCGTCGGGACAGATAGCAACTATTGAACCTCTATCTCCATCAGGGTCTACTGCTAAAACAACACGGTTTGTTTCTTTAGCTATTTTTCTTAACCGCTGAATTGGTTCAGAGTGATGCTCATTGGGATCTATAATATTTTTTGTACTATAATCTGCGTCAAGTTGTTCGTTACCAACCAGTACATCTGCACCCAGTGCTTTAAGTATATCCACTAAATTTTTTCCTATTGGACTTCCGCCCATATCAACATAGAGTTTTGTACCTTTTAATAATTCATTCATGGGAATTTTAGAATCAGCGGAGGTAGCCTTTATCATATCCGCTGCGACTTGAATATTGTTACCTAAAAAGTTGCTCACGGTTACAATATCACCAGTGGGAGTGTTATGTTTAATTTCAGCAAAATCCCTTTCAACAATAGCATCATATAGCGTACGTCTCGTTACACCCTCACAATGACGCACCTCGGAACCGCAATATACCTTAGCAGTTATGCCCAGTTTTGCCCCAAGGAAGTCTTCTGGGCGATGACTCATAGTAAAATAAACCCAATGGCCACCTTCTTTATTAATCGCATCATAAAGCTGGCAGTAGTTTCGAATATCGCCTCCATTTATCACACCCCAGTAGTTAATGCCTCCTCCGTGGTCGCAAATCCCCGTCCGCAATATAGCATCAGCAAAAACTTGGGCTATCTCAAAATGCTTATGATAACCATCTACGCCTATATTGAGAATTATCCCATCTTTTCTACCTGTCTTTTCCTGTAATTTCTTTGCAAAGGCAAATGCGAAGGCTACTGCAAATGCGGGGTTTTCCTTCCAAAACTTTGAACGGATATCATAATACATAATCCCTGCTTCAATCATCTCTTGGACGGATTTATCAGATAAACTGTCCATAAAAGCCTGCAATTCAGGGGTAAATTCTCCTTCAGGTGTAAAGAATCTGTCATCAGGTGTAAATACACGACCATGAACATCTGGTAGGCCAACACCTACTAATATACCACCAGAGACTCGGGATAATCTTTCAAGTTTTTGGATGAGAATTTTCTCAGATGTAGCAGGAATTACCACAACCTTTCCTGGCGGGTCTTCATCTCCTTTTACTACCTCGCCAACCTGCGGGCCTGCTTCGCCGGGGGCTGTAGACACCGTAGCAACCCTTTCAATAAATGCGGTAATAATTGGCAAATCATCAGCGGTGATATAATAACCCTCTTCCTGTAATGCGGCTAAAAACGCAGCGGGGTTTCTCTCTTCGAGACTGCCTAAAATAACCTCAGGAGAACGCACGGGAGGGGTGTCACTTCTACCGACGAATTTGGCAATAGCGCGTCCTGCGCGTCGTCCTTTTCGATACTGATCAAATTCTTTATTGGGTACAAAGGTTATATCTCGTGCAAGTAACATTTCAGCAACCTGATGTTCATCATAACTAATTTCACCTTTAAGCAACTGCACATCTTTTTTCCTCATTTCATATTCATAGGTTTGCATGGACCATCCTAATAAAAGTTTCATATCAAATGCTCTTCCAAGCACGCCGTGTATATCCCTCTCTGCCCCCTGAGTTGGTACGCCATCCGCAATCCTTACTTGTTGACGAACTGGTATATCATATTCAACCTCTACATCTTGCACACGTTGCATAAGTCGTGCCTTTTGCGCGGCAGATAAACTTCCCATTCGCTTTTTAGTTTCTATCATTTCAACAATATCTTTTGGGCGCAATCCGCACATCAACGCAAGAGCAAGTAAACTCTCCTGAATTGTATTAGAGTTTGTAATATTTGTCGCTGGCGTTTCACCCACCAAGTTTGCCCTTTCTGCCACAATGGTTGTTTCTGTGCCATCGGCATTTGCCATATTACATATACCTCCGGCGGTAGTAGAATAGGTGGGGGTAAGACCTCCTTCAATAATTGCGGCTATTACTTTGTGAAATTTTGCTCTAAAACCCGGTGTTTTTCTATATGCCTCCCACTGGGCATTATCCATCCGGTCTATTTCATCAAGCAAACTATACAAGCCTCCCTCACCCTGCAATTCATCTATCAAAGCATTATATGCAATCTGGGCTGGTCTATTATCTCCTACGGTCGGACCTAAATCATCTTGGTTGGCTGGTCGAATAATCACATCTTTCAATTGACCATCAACCATCGCTGTTTCAAAAAGGTTTAAAAATATACCTTCTCCCATTAAAAATTTAATAAAATCCCAGTGATTTTCAGGGCCAAAAATCGGGTCTCCATCTATGGAAAATGCTATTTCGCCGGCGTGGTCACGGCAGAAAGCAGCCATTGCCTCAACCTCTTGGGATGTCATTTTTCCCTTCTCAATGAGCTTTTCCTTTTCAACAAAACTCCTAAATGCCTCTTCTGTGGGAATCCTTTTTGGCGCTATAGGCTGGACAAATAATTCAATTTGAGGATTTTGTACACCGCTTGCTCTGAGTACGGATTCTGCAAAGGCTCTTGCATCCTTATCATTATTATCCGCCGCCATAGATACCAAAGTCCGAGCCGCTGTATCTCCCCTTCCAATCTGGAGGGCTAATATAGGAATATTTCCTACAGGAAGAGCCCCTTTAAACTTAAACAAAAATCGAGACATCCCCCGCCAAAATCCTTCAAGTTTGGCCGCTAACTCTTCAGCAAAATCCCCTTCCTTTTTCAAAGCATTTTGATATCTACTTCCGGCTCCACCAAGCAATACACAAGGTATACATTGTGCTACTATCGGAGTATAAGGATGCTTAGGTGCCCTTGGACTCATCATAGCAGCACGTTCTTCATCTGACATAACGGTAACATCTATACTTTTATCAGCAGGCACTGCTTTCAAATCTTTACCTTGTATTACTGTACTCGCAAAACCACGGACACCATCTCGGGCAAATTCAAATACCTGTCTTTGTCTTTTTGTTAATGCAGCTCCTCTTTGCACATCGTTATCTACGGATTTAAGAAATTGCCTCCATGCTTTGGTATTATTCATCGCAGACCATATAAGTCTCATTGGATAAGAATCCTCTTCAATAGCTCGCTCCTGTCGCAAAAGCAAATAAGTCAATTTTAGATTTTCTCTGGTATTGCCTGAGAGGGTCATAATTTTATTTACAACAAAGATAATCGCCGATTCTTCCGCTGCTATAAGTTCGATAAGAAGGGAAAGTACGGGTAAATTTACCTCGCGATTTTGATTGGGATTTGCTATGGTCACAGGTTTTATTAAATCCAAAAATCTATCTACTAACACCTGCCGCATCTCATCACTTTGAACCCAGGATATATTGTTGATAAGTGAATGTAGCGCATCCTTTAAGGAGGCATTGCTGGCTAAGGCAATAAGCTGCATATCCTCTCCATAACGTGTACTACCCCTAGATAAAACCACCATACCGTTATCCGCTATCATTATCATCCAAGATTCACCTTCGCTTGTAAGATTAAGAATTGAATTGTTATAACTGCCTGCGGTATATTCTTTCCCATTGATAACTAATTTAGCCATGTCGCGAGAAAGAGTGGCGAATAATTCTCTAATGCCTTCTATTTTTCTATCATTAAGGGTTACCGCATCAACATTCGTTATTCCTCCGGCATAGGTTTTAATAGCCTTAGCCACTGGAAAGACTGTAACTGAGATAGTGCTAGGACTATGATTCCAATATATCTCCCAGTTAGTTGTTGGAGGATATTTCGTCAACTCCTGTTCTAAGACATTTAGGGCAGTATTCCAATCAGCTTCTGTAAAACCAACTGTTAGTCGAACCTGGGCAAATCTGCCATCTTGTGTTTGCCATTCAAACCCCTCCCAACTTATCTCTGTCCTACTCCGTATGAGGTCTCCCCTCATATCGCGAATAGCACTTATTACGTCACTTACTGTAGCTACCTGATTATATATATCTCCATCCGCGCCGGTGAAAGTGCGGTACCGTGAGCTTTCCACTCTTACGCCTGCTGCGCTGTGGACTGCGGCAGGAGATACATCGCCTAAGGAGGCGCGCCCAGCTTCATATAAAAGATACCCTGCTGTAGCACCATCTTTTGGTATTACCCAAACCGCCCTACCCGCTTCAACATCGGCATATGCGTCACGTCGCTCAACCCATTCGCCAGAATTAGATTTAACTTTCCACTTCTTTGTAAGAAAACTTTCATCTAATTGAGCAAAATATGCTAAGGTCTGCGCTTGTGTTAGTTCTGTTCCAGGTGGCATTGCTGTAGCTGCAAATGCTTGGCCTAATGAAGCAGGGTGCATATGCTTCATTGCAAAGTCTGTTAACTCTGCAAGTACAGATTCTTCATCAGCATGGCTATCGGCTAAGCTTCTAAAAAGATTAAACTTCTCCCTTGCTGTGATAACGTATTTTTCCCTTAGGGGGAGTGCTTCAAATAGCGCATCTATTGCCTCGCCTAACTTAGTATTATAAACAAGCTTAAGATATAGAGGATAGTCTATCTCTCTAAGTACCCTTGCTTCATCAAATAATTTATCTTGAGGGGCTTCTTCATACAAATGGGTTAACTCATGAATAAGACGTTCCAAGAAAAGATATAAGAATAAATTGCGTACAGTTAAATCTTCCTGTGTGCCTTCAAAAATATTACTTAGTCTCAAATGTAGGTCGGGATAAGCTGACTCATTAAATAGCCTCTTCAATACAGTGTAGTATTCCTCGTCAATGCAAATTATCACATCATTACTTCCCTCGTCATAATATCTTGCCATCTGCTCTGGAAGAACACCTCTTTTAACGACTCTGACTATTATCCTGCGCGCAATAGTATTAGCAGGAGAACTAAATTTACCCTTAATGTCTGCAAGGTCAATCTTTTTACCAATAAAACCATTATTAAATAATAATATAGAACTTAATAATACATCCTCTAATGAATCTCTTGGCGTAGCTGTTTTTAGCTCATTTAGGTATGCCTGGTGTTCGTCGCTAAACAGGTTGCTAGCCATAATGAGAGACTTTATGTCAGATTCTGCTACTATATTAGCTCTGTTATTAATAACCTCTAAGGCTGGCAGTGGCTTTAGGCCATTTAACGCATATGCTACTGCTGCTCTTCTACCTTCTTGAGCCTTACCTCTTCCACATACAAGAGGGGGGACTAATTCATCATTTCTTATCGCATCTGATTGCTGGGCGTTGGATATGGCCGGGAAATATACGAGGGTGCTTGAAAAAACAAAAACTTGGCAGACAAAGAGCGCTATTAATCTAAAGATTGCCTCCTGCCTTTTCATTTTTTTCTCTCTTTTTTAAGCAAACCCCGCCTCTGCGTGCAGGGGCTGGATGAAGCTTATTCTCTCCTTGTATCTTCTCCTTCGTCCTCTTCCTCAAGGAGTTTTTCTACAGGGATTTCCTGATTTGTCATAACCGAATAATACAGGTCTTCATCTATATTAGTAACATTTGGCGAGACCACTATATAGGATATACCCTTTTCCTTTAATTTCTCAGTAAAGCCCTTGGTGTGATATCCGCCGGCTATCATGGCAGAGAGATTTAAGCCGTTAAAATCCATCTTATCCAAGGCATTTCTCACGAGTGCCTCATCCCTGATCGTAGCTATTTTATAAAATTCCTCTTCATCTTGAAGATTTACGTCTATTGAAGATATGCCTGGGTCAAGGGAATATCTGACATTATATTTCGGCGCTATCTCTTTTAAAAAATCGCTAAATGCTGTTGATTTAAACTCCTCTTTGTGGGCGCTGTAGTATTCCATCTCCTCATTTGACATACTCATATCAAAAAATTTCTTAAGGAGCGCTACATTCTTTGAAAGCCTGCTAAGGCGCTTCTGCTCGGGCGTTGTAAGATAATTCTCTCTTATCGCATCCGCTACCCCATCTAATTCGGTAAATAATAAAACCTTGTTTATCCTCTCAGAATAATTAACATACTCAATATAGTTCTTTAGATTCGGATAACCGCTCAAATCCACATTATTCTCCTCAGCAGTCTCTTTCATAGATGTAAAATACTCAAGGGCGGTTATCTCCCCTGACTTATAGGCAAGGCTCTTTTGGAAAAAGGCGCTAAAGGCCTCTTTGGGAAGCGCCTTGCTTAAGTCATCTATTGCCTGGCCACGCTCTTTATCTACCTTGGCAAACTCAATATTTCCTTCAATGGCTACTAATTTTGTAAGGAAATAGAAATTTTCGAACTTAGAAAGGTCTATGTTTCTTTCCTGGGATTTCTCTCTTAAGTAATCCACGTAATCCGTCACCTCAAGTTCTTTATTTTCATAGGCATCATATTTCTCATCTAATTCCATTATCTCCTCAGGGTAGATTGCCTTCTTTACCTTAGAAAGTGCTCCCTTTATGTTATCGCAGAGCCTCTTGAGCTCTTTTGACTTTGGATAGGTCTTATTAAATACCTCCATATGCCTAAGATATGGCTCTTCATCCTCAATGCCCCATAGCTCTAAGGGATACTCTCCTTCATTATTTATAAGTAGATATTCCGCACCTGTAAGCTGTCCCTGTTTAAGAAAAAACTTAGAAATTTTTCTTTGCATCTTTTTATCCTTAAAAATAAAGAGCGAGGGGTCTACTATTCCTGCAGCCCCTTCGCAATTTACCAGCCGAAGCCCGTAGTTTTTCATAAGGTGCTTGAGTATTCTTACTATATTCATCTGGCAATCATAATTGCAATGCAAATCCTGCAGATGGACTATGATTTTGTCAGAGGTTCCCTGATAGGTCTCTACCACCTTTCCAAAACCCTCAGGGATCTTAATATTAGAAGCTTTGATATTATCTTCTGAGTTTAGAGCTGGCGTGTCATCTGAAAGTGCAGCTGAGAGGAAGCTACTTTGAAAAAATACAGTAATAAATATAATTAGGAAAAGGGAAATAAAAAAAATTTTTGTACATCTTACAGACTTGTCTGCCATTTCGCAAAAAACTTTAAATTGTTATGATTAACTTTAATTAACTTTTTTAAATGTCTTTAATACTATCTAAAATATAGCACATACTTAAGTTTTTGTCAAGGGTAGGGTAACCAAAAAATTATATGCTTTAGTTATTGAAAATAAAGAAGTTATAAAAATATACTAAATTTTAAACAATGAGGAAGCGCTAACTTTATCCTTTTCAATGAACAATCTCCAAAAGTCTCAATATTAAATTAGTATATATACCACTTAAAATATCATCTAACATAATACCCGCAGAACCTTTCAATTTCTCAGCCTCTCTTATTGGATATGGTTTTATTATATCGCAAACCCTAAAGAAAATAAATCCCCAACCTATATAAAATAAAGTAGTTTTTATTAAAAAAAGACTTAAAAGCATACCGCAAAACTCATCTATAACTACTTCCCTTGGGTCCTTCTTATTTAGAATACCCTCCACCCTTCCTGAAACCAGAAATCCTAATGTAATAGACATTGTCAAAACAGTAAAATAGATGAGGGTATTGGTTTTAGTGATTATGGCCACCAAAAGCCCGAATAGGCTTGCAAGTGTGCCCGGAAATTTAGGGATGTAACCTAAAAAATAGAGACTTGCAATCTTCCTTATAATTTCCTCTTTTAGGCTATAATCCTTCTGTTCTTCCATAGAAAACTTATCCCCGAATAGAGTGTTAGACCTATCACTATTAATATAATTAAAAATATAATTAAGGAACATGCCCTTTCCCAGTGTAAATTCCATATTCTAAATCTCGCAAGGGTATCCTTTAAGATAAGATATACCAATATTAAAATCACCGCTATAAACTGGGATACAGTCTTATGCTTTCCTTCTTTTTGTGCCTCTAAGACAATAGACCTTGAAGCGGCAAAAAGCCGTAACCCCGTTATTATAAGTTCTCTTAAAATTACAATAACTACCATCCAGGCAGGAATAATCTTAAGTTCAACAAATGCCAAGAAACTAGCCAGAATCAAAATTTTATCCGCTATAGGGTCCATAATCCTTCCGAAGTTGGTGATGAGTTTTCTTTTTCGCGCAATCCTTCCATCATAGAGATCGGTCAACGATGCTATCAAAAAAATAAAAAGGGCTATATGCTTAGATAAGATACCCTTATTAAAAAGAAAGAACATATAAACAAAGGTAAGCAGGATCCGAGAGATTGTTAATTTATTGGGAAGATTCATAAGTATAACTTAAAGTGCAAAACGAAAAGTGCAAAGTTGAAGCGTATAGTTTAAAACCTTTAGTTTTGAGTTTCAGTTTTGCGCTTTTCGTTTCTAGTTTTGCGTTTATACAAGTATTCCTACTAAATCGTACTCAAGGGTATCTATAATCTTGACTTTCGTAAACTCCCCCACCTTTAGTTTTTCGCTTTGCGCTTTTCGCTTTACGCTTACATATACTACCCCATCTACTTCCGGCGCATCAAACTCTGTCCTTCCTATAAAAAGACTGGTGTCATTTTCGTCTTTCTCATCAATAAGAATATCTAGAATCCTACCTAAAAACTTTGTATTCTTCTGCTTTGCAATTTCCTGCTGGGTTTTCATTATTAAGTCAAAACGTTCTCTTTTTATCCCCTCGGGAACTTGACACTTGAAGTTAAAGGCAGGGGTTTTCTCTTCCCGCGAATATATAAATACTCCTAACCTTTCAAATTCTACTTGGCGGACAAAGTCAAGAAGTTCTCTAAACTCTTTCTCTGTCTCACCAGGAAAACCAACAATCAGAGAGGTTCTTATGGCTACGTTCGGAATGTTCTTCCTTAATCTTTCAATAAGCCTGATGATATCCCTTTTAGAAATCTTTCTGTTCATTCTTTTTAGAATTTCATCATTTATATGTTGAATTGGCAAATCAATATACTTACATATTGAAGGTTTATCTCTAATTACATCTATTAGGGAATCATCAAAATGTGCAGGATGGGTATAGAGAAGTCTAATCCATTTAATTATGCTAAGCGAACAAATCTTGTTAAGGAGCTCGTAAATCCTTGGCTTTTTATACAAATCTACTCCATAGAGTGTTGTATCTTGACCTATTAATATTATCTCTCTTGGGGGCTTCTTTTTTGAGAGAGTCTTAACCTCATTTAATATAGACGATAATAGCCTGCTCCTAAAATTTCCCCTTAGGTTCTTTATTATACAATAACTGCAGTTATTCCTGCATCCCTCGGATATCTTTACGTAGGCATAATGCTCAGGCGTTAAAAGAACTCTTGGGCTTCTGTGGTCATAGAGGAAATCGCTGCTTTTGATTTTAATATTGCTACCGTTGATTGGCAATGCTTTTATTATATCCACTATTGATTTTAATTCACCTGTCCCCAAAAAGGCATCTACCTCAGGTAGTTCCTTTTTAAGCTCCTCCTTATACCCCTGAGAAAGACAACCAGCCACAATAAGGCTCTTTAGATTTCCTTCTTTTTTTAGCTCAGCAACCTTAAGTATCGCCTCTATGGATTCCTCTTTAGCCTCTTTGATAAACCCGCAGGTATTTATAACAACTACCTCTGATTTGTAAATATCGTCTGTTAAGGTAAAGCCTGCCTCTTTGACAAAACCTAACATCACCTCCGTATCAACAAGATTTCTGGGGCAACCGAGACTTAAGAAACCAATTTTTTGGGGAGAGAAATTCATATTATACAGTCAGTGTCAGGGCGTCAAAGTATCATAGCGCCAAAGCGAATATCTCTGATACGTTGACACCTTGATACTTTTGCTCTATTTTTCTGGAAGTATCATACCCTCGTGGGTGATGAGGATATCTCTTTTTACGCCCCTGCCGGGAGAACCTAAGTTATGGCCATTCAGATTTAGCTCAAGACCTGCTGCATTTCCAACCCAGAGGACTATTTGCTCTTTTGCCTGAAACGTTTCAGATGAACCCGCCTTTAAAATACTCTGATATACAATCTTCCCGTCGCACTTAATGTGCATCCAGCTATCCTGATTTGCAGTTATGGTAAGTTTTAGAACTTCGCTTTCCCTTACCAGAAGAGTTTTTGGTTTTTCTTTCAATAAAGGCGTATTATGCTTTATAAGAGTTGGGGTAATTTTACCAATCAATCTCGATAATCCCGCACCTGCTACTAAAATTACAACTATAATTGCAAGAATGATAATGAAAAGGTTAGTTTTTTTCTTTGCTGGCGAAGCAGCCCTTATTTTTTCATCCTCGCTTTTTATTGCTATCTCCTGAGGAGGCAGTTGGGGGTTTAGCGAGGTATATTCATTTAAAAGTGGTTCGGGGTCAAGTCCGAGGTACTGGGCATACTGTTTAATAAAACCCTTTATATAGGTAGGATTGGGGAGTTTATCAAAGGCATCTGCCTCAAGATTTATTAATATATTTAATTGAATTTTTGTAGAGCGCTGTACCTGCTCAAGGGTTAGTTTCTTATCCTCTCGTGCCTTCTTTAACGCTTCACCTATAGACATTTTGCCTGTTACTACTTTGATTGATTACTATTTCCTAATTACTATATTTCTTTTCTCTTTTTTTACTCTATCTTATTTATATTTCTTCTTCTTTCTTTTGTCCTATCTCTTCTACATTGTTTACGAGTATCTCTCTCGGTTTGCTTCCCCTAAATGGACCTATAATACCCTCCTCCTCCATCATATCTATAAGCCGTGCTGCACGGGTATAACCTAATCTTAAGCGTCTTTGTAAAATAGAAATAGAGGCCTGACCTGTTTCAATTACAAGTTTAGCCGCTTCTTCAAAAAGTTCGTCCTTCGGCTGGTCCTTCATAGAATATCTCTTCTCCCGTTCTTTTAGTATCTCTTCATCATAGAGCGGTTCACGTTGTTCTTTTATAAAATTGACTATTTTTTCTATCTCATTGTCAGATATAAGGCAACCTTGAGCCCTTATTGGCTTTGCCTGTCCCGGCTTTAAAAATAACATATCTCCGCGGCCCAAAAGTTTATCTGCACCATTCATATCAAGGACTGTTCTTGAATCTACCTTAGAGGCAACCTTAAAAGATATCCTTGCAGGAAAGTTTGCTTTGATAACCCCTGTTATTACGTCTACAGATGGTCTCTGCGTTGCCAGAATAATATGTATACCTACTGCTCTTGAAAGTTGCGCTAACCTTGTTATAGCCTCTTCTATGTCGCGTGAGGCAATTAGCATAAGGTCTGCAAGTTCATCTATTATAACCACTATATAAGGAAGAATAGCCCTTGTAATCTCTTTATCCTCTTTTTCTTCCTTTGAGACTTGAAACCTTTCATTGTAAATATTTATATTTCTCACGCCAAGTTTTGCAAAAAGTTTGTATCTTTCCTCCATTTCATTCACCACCCAGCCAAGTGCACCAGAAACCTTTTTTGGGTCAGTAAGCACAGGGCAGAGTAAATGCGGAAGGCCATTAAAAACAGCAAGTTCTACCATCTTTGGGTCAACCATTAAAAATTTCATCTCATCGGGGGTGGCGTTGAACAACATACTTGTTATCAGGCTGTTGACGCATACAGTCTTACCTGAGCCAGTGGTCCCTGCTATTAAGAGATGTGGCATCTCAGAAAGGTCTGCTATAACTACTCCTCCTGAGACATCCTTTCCCAATGCCAGGGTTAACTTGCTGGATGAACCCTGAAACTCTTGGGTGCTTAATACCTCTTTTAAATAAACCAGTGTAGTTATGGTATTTGGCACCTCTACCCCAACCCTTGACTTTCCAGGAATAGGTGCTACAACCCTGACGCTTATTGCTTTCATAGCAAGGGCTATATCATCACTAAGGCTCGCTATTCTCTGAACCTTGACACCCGGGGCAGGTTCAAGTTCATACATTGTTATAACAGGACCCCTTTCAACGTCTACTGCCTTGGCCTCTATTCCAAAATCTCCGAGCGTCTCCTCTAAAACCTTGGCGCTATTTTCAAGGTCTTCTTTTATCTTTCGCTCCTCAATAGGTGGGGGTGAGTCTAAGAGTTCTAAAGACGGTAGTTTGTAATCTCCTGTGTCTCTCTTTGCTGAAACCATCCTTGGAAAAACGGGTTCCATTTTTTCTTTTATCTCTTTCTTAATAATCACAGCGGGTTTTATCTTTGGTTTTTCCTCAGAGGTAGGTAGTTTTTCTTTTCTTAACTCTTCTCTTATTTTTATAATAGGCTTTGACCTTTCATTAGAAATTCTTTCTTCTTCTTTTTGTCTGGATAATAAAGCGGAGAGGGCGCTCTTTATAAATTTAAATAATCTATCAATATAAGGAAAAATGATAAATTCTGTTGAGATTAAGAGTGAAAGTAGAATAAAAGTAAGGGTTAATATGTATGAGCCAACCCTTCCAAAATATTTAATTAAAATATTAGACACAAAAAGTCCTATGAATCCGCCAAAATTAAATCTTCTTATGGGATTTGGGCTAAATAAAAGACTTAATAAACTGCTTGAGGAACACAAAAAAATAATTGTCCCAGTCAACTTTATATACAAGTTCTCCATCTCGCTCTGGAAAAATCTGCTCAGTGACCAGAGGAAACAAAGCACAGGTATTAAAAAGGCGGCTTTTCCGAACAAAAAGAAAAATGCCCCTGCAATATATGCACCAAAAATTCCGATAAAATTTTTAGCCGGCTTGTTCGGGCTTGAGGTGTAAAAAGGAAGGTCATCTGGAGTATAAGAAATGAAGCTTAAGAAAAGTAGCATAGAAACAACAAACAATGATATTGCGTAAAGTTGTTTTATATGCTCCCTTTTCATATTTAAAACCTAAATACTGCAAACATCCCTATCAATATACAATATAGCGCAAACAAATGAAGTTTGCCTTTCAGCACCATTCTTACTAAAATCCTTAAAGATATAATGCCAAAAATAAAAGCGCTTAAAAAACCAACTGATGCATCAATAATATGTATATTTCCTAAACCTGCTAACCCCCTCACCTTTAAAAAAGAGGCCCCTAAAATAGCGGGTATGGATAATAAAAAAGAAAAACGGACAGCCTCTTTTGATTCTATTCCAAGGAGAATTCCACTTGAGATGGTAGCGCCACTTCTTGAAATTCCAGGTACAATAGCAACCCCCTGCGAAATTCCTATTAAAAAGGCTTTAATAAAAGAAGGGGTTCTATTAGAATTTTTATTTTCTAACCTTTCTCTTAATAGGTTATCCGTTTTCATCCCTGTTTTTACAGAGGAGGTATTCTCTTGTATGCGTATAATAAATTTCTCCTTCAATGCAGCCAATATCAATATAGCGGCAGTGATAAAAAACATAAATCCCACTATCCTTGGTTTTGCAAATAACATCTCAAACTCCCCTTTCAAACTGAGACCTATGAGCGCTGTAGGTATGGAACCTATTAATATAGCTAATATCATATCTCTCTGATTTGTAAAAATTTTTAGAATATCTCTCCTGAAAAATATAATCACAGAAAAAATGGTCGCAATGTGAAGGAGAATGTCAAAATCTACGCGAGGTCTATTGATACCAAACAGACTGTGTAATATGACGAGGTGGCCTGAACTTGAGATAGGAAGAAATTCTGTAATACCTTGAAGACATCCCGAGATAAACGCTTCTATGGGACTCACTTATCCTCTCCTCGGGTAGATTCCTTTACCTGTTTCCTGCTTAGATTTACCCTACCCTGAGAGTCTATTTCTGTAACCTTTACGAGCACCTCTTCTCCAATACTAACCTCATCTTCCACCTTTTCAACAAATTTATTAGAAAGCTCGGATATATGGATAAGTCCTTCTTTCCCCGGCAGTATTTCGCAAAAGGCACCAAAGTTTGTTATACGCTTTATTTTGCCAAGATAAACTCTTCCAACCTCAACCTCTTCAGTTAAACCCTTTATAATCTCAATTGCCTTCTTTGAAGCGTTTTCATTAGTTGATGCAACCAATATCTTTCCATCGTCCTCAATATCAATGGTAACGCCTGTTTCATCTATTATCTTTTTTATCGTCTTTCCTGCAGGTCCTATAACCTCTCTTATCTTGTCTGGATTTACCCTTATACTTACAATGCGGGGTGCATAAACAGAGAGTGATTTTCTTGGCTCAGAAATACTCTCCAGCATCTTATCCAGTATATATAACCTGTGCTCTCTGGATTCAATGAGTGCCTTTGATATCAAATCTATATCTACCCCTTCTATCTTGATATCAAGTTGAAGGGCAGTAATTCCCTTCTTTGTGCCTGTTATCTTAAAGTCCATATCTCCAAAATGGTCCTCAAGACCTGAGATATCGGTAAGGATTGCCACCTTATCCTGCTCCTTCACAAGCCCCATAGCTATTCCACTGACAGGGGCCTTTATAGGGACACCTGCGTCCATAAGAGAAAGGGTACTAGCGCATACAGTAGCCATACTTGAGGAGCCATTTGATTCTAAGATATCTGACACAACCCTCACAGTGTAAGGAAACTCTTCTTTTGGTGGCATAACAGATTTAAGCGCTCTTTCTGCAAGGGCACCGTGACCTATCTCTCTTCTTCCAGGCCCCCTTATAGGTCTTACCTCGCCTACGCTAAATGGCGGAAAGTTATAATGAAGCATAAAGCTCTTTAACACCTCTCCCTCCAGGGCATCCACCATCTGCTCATCAGCGCTTGTTCCCAATGTAGTAACTGATAAACTCTGCGTTTGACCCCTTGCAAATAAACCTGAGCCATGGGTTCTCGGAAGTATTCCCACCTCGCAGTTTATCGGTCTTATAGTAGTATAGTCCCTTCCATCTATTCTTATCCCTTCTTCTAAAATTTGACGTCTCACCTGTGCCTTTTCCACTTCTATAAGGGCTAATTTTATATCCGCCTCAAGGTAATTCGGATTTTCACCTGTAAGTCTTTGCACCAATTCCTTGTTAATTAAATCCATAAGTTCTTCCCTTGCCTCTTTGGAAGCAGTTTTATCTACCTCTGTAAGTCTCTCAACGGAAAAACTCCTTACCTTTTCTAAAAGTTCTTTATCTATAATTTTTAACGGCGCTTCTAATTTCTGTTTTCCACAGAAACTAACCAATCTCTCCTGGGCTTCTATTATATTTTTTATTCTTGAATGGCCAAACTTTATTGCCTCAACAATCAAATCTTCGGATAATTCATTTGCACCTGCCTCAATCATAATCACGCTTTCGCTTGTGCCGGCAACTACTAAATCAAGGCTGCTTCTATCAAGTTGCTCATAGGTAGGATTTATTATAAATTCGTCATTTATTCTTCCCACGCGCACTGCACCAATAGGGCATTTAAATGGAATACCCGATATGGAAAGGGCGCTTGATGCGCCTATGCAAGCAAGGATATCAGGGTCATTCTCTCCGTCACTTGAA
>VGKN01000005.1 GCA_016867055.1 Candidatus Omnitrophota bacterium | reverse complement strand
TGTTCAGCAATACTTATGTGGTCTTTTGGGGTAGCTTTAGCAGATGTATATGTAAGAGGTTATACTAGAAGCAACGGTACCTATGTGGCTCCGCATTATAGATCGAATCCCGATGGTATCGGTTCGAATAATTGGAGTTGTTGCGGCAACGTAAATCCATATACTGGTGAAATTGGTACAGGATGGGATTATTAATAATACATGGAGGTAAATATGAGAATGTTAATTTTGTTATTAGCTAGTTTAATGCTTTTCACTGCTGGCAGAATTCAGATGGTTCTTGGAGTGGGAATGAATTCTCTAATGGGCGTTAATTAAGCAATTGTAGAAGGTTACAAAGGCAGAGATGCCGCTAAAGGAGAGTAAAATGGAACTAAAAGTTAAAATGAGATTGAATTCATTAACCGAGATTGAAGCTACTTTTGAAGGCGCTGATTTTCGCGATGCGGTTAGATCGGCTGGGGTACTTTTAGGTTTTGACGGCAAGTGTGGGTTATGTTCGCATGACAATATAGGTCTAGAAACTAGAATGACCAAGGAAAAAGGATTTAAGTACACGCAATTCGTATGTAGAAAATGCGGCGCTAGAAGGCGATTTGGTGAATATAAAGATGGAACCGGGTTCTTTTTGAAAGAGTGGGAAAAACGTTACGAAGGAAGCAATGGTGATTAGATGCTTTAATCTTTTCCGCAAAGTCCCCGGATTGAATTCCGGGGATTTAGCGGGAAATGCCGCGGCATTCGTTTAACGAAAGAAAGGTAATTAAAGGAGGCAATAATGATATCTGAATTACCAAAGATGGAAGTCCCAAAGTGGCTCGAAGATATCGCAAAGGGAAATAAAAATCTAGAAAAAATAGATTTTCCATTAAGAAATATATTGACCGATTCGCTTTATTATCCTTGTTCTGGTGGTATTCTAGGCCCTAGGCCATTACTAGCGGGTAATATTTTTTCGTTTGTCTATGCCGATTATCATATTAAAAAAGAAAGTTATTTGAAGAGGTTCAAAGGATCAAAAGAAATAATTTTTTCTGATTTTCGTCTAGTTTCACATAAAGAGATTTTGTGGAGCGATTTAGTACCAAATAGCTGGGGACCACTTGTTTTACCTGAAAGAGGTCAATATGTGCTTTCTTTCAGCGTACCCTTTTTTTGCTACTGGAGTATATGGCAAAGAAATTCTGTGTCTAAGAATTCTTCTGAATTTTTTAGCGTGCTTTTTATTGCTGAAGAAATTTGCATAGTCTATGAAGCATTGTATTGCAGATTATCTGTTGCGCCTAAGATTCTTTACATTTTCAGGCCAGGATGTAGAGGAGGAGAGTGGGAACGTATGTGGGCGAATCAATCGTTCTTTAAAAAAGTTGTTAAATTAAATAGCTCCGGGATGCCTGAGTATCTATATAATAGGTATTTAGATAATATTAATGAATTTGATGAAAAACCTTGTTGGGATGAGTATCGTGGCGGCAAACTGAGAGCTGGATTGTGGAGACTTAGCGAATACAGCCAAGAGAATACTATTAAGCGTTGTCCTATGTGTGGTGCTAAAATGATTTTAAGAAATGGATTTAGAGGAAAGTTTTACGGGTGTTCCGAATTTCCTTTGTGTAAGGGGACAAGAGATTATATAATAGATCACGAAGGGGGCAGGTGTACTAGCCAGTAATTTGGTAACAATTTTGGTATAATATAAGCAACCAATCTACGATAAGAAAGGAGTGATATTATGGGACTTTTTGACAATCTATTTGGCAAGAAACCTCTTTCACTTAAAGAAATGAATAAGATGCCGCCAATTCATGGGGGAGATGCAACATCTCCACGAATGGCCGCAATCATTAATTGTGCATCTATGGACACGGCTCATGGACTAACTGATCGTTTTATATCTGAGCGACACGGTAAAAAGGATGTTGATTGGAAGCCAAATATCGACTTTTTCGTGAATGGATCGGGTATCCCTGAAGCTACGGTTCGTGCGCATACAATTACCACGGCAGATGGTGCGAGCCATACTTATTACTTCGATGTCTCCAGACCGATGAAGGGTACTGCGGCGCTAATGAAGATGATGGGAATAATACCTGACAATATGAAGAGGTGATGGTCAAGTATGTTGAATGAGGTGTTTGTATGAAGAGAATCATTCCGGACATTTTGATCCTTATTGCGTTTGTTGCGCCTGTGATGGCGGGAACGGCATTGGAAGAGGTGAACACTAAGTTTACATACAAAAATAAGCCGATTCATCCATTCCTGATCGGAGAGTTTATAGGTTGGATGTCGGATCAGCGTCCGATAGTAACAGTCGTTGATGTTTCAGCAGCATTCGACACTAATGAATACCCCAATAGCCAAGTTAAAAGGCAGTATGGTCAATGGTGGGCTGTTAGAGAAGAACGTTGTTTTTGTGGAGACTTAACGGAATACGATGACTTCGGCTATAAGTGGTTAGGTAAGATGGCAGATAATGTTCATGTCGTTGAAATTGGGAATGGCGGAGGCGGATCGGGTTACTTCATGTATCTGGTATTTGTTAAATTCTCAGAAGGGCAGACTATGTGGGAGGGTAAAAAGCAAGAACAGCTGCTTATGTCGCTTATCGGCATTTATTCTTTAGGTGATAGATACAATGGCAAAATAAAGGTTTATCAGGATAAGGTTATAATATACCCCTCTAAGTATCAGTTTGGTGGAGGTTCGATCGATAAGAAAATTGAATTAAAGTTTCCAGAAATTGTATCAAGAGGCGAGGGAGAATAAGAGGGGGTTGTGGGGTGAATAAGAAACAATTAATAGTTAGTTTAATAATTCTATTTTCTTTGGTTATTTTCTTTATCGTTTTTCAAGCATGGGCTGGTTCTAATACATATTGTATAAAATGCAAATCTGGAACTGGGAGGACTGTATTCAATGCTGACATTTGGGATATTTCCAGCGAAATTGAAAAAGCGGAGTTTTCTATTGATGGCGAGAAAAACACCTGGACCAATAAAGACAAAGCACATGTAGTCTGGGATGCTGATAATGGTGTCTTTACAATTTATATTACCGGAAAGGATGGTCCATATGTTGTTTTTTGGGCAATCCCCTCAACATTTAAAATAATAATTGATACATATCAGCGCCAAAAATATGAGTTTAAAGCAAATATTCATGGGACTGAGCCAAGAAAACATAAAGATTTACTTTCTCCAACGATTGAACTTTATTGCACTTTTGATTATGAGGTTTAAATAAATTGATAAAAACCATTTATCAGAAAGCGAGTCGAAGACCATAGGCAGACAATGAAGAATAAAGAAACGAATAAATCTAAGGTAGTTATGCGTGATGCTGACAAAAGCACGGAAATCAAATTAGGCGATGGTCATAGGATAAGAATATTCTTTGAAGGCGGCATGAGTTTGCGGATAGACCTTCTTGGGTTCCTAGAGTTTCGTAAAAAATCTTTGTTTTGGTGTCCTATGCCGCACAAGGCGGTATTTATGCCGACTACAGAGGAAGAGCGGAAAGAAGAGTGCCGCTTAAATGAAATCAGACAGGTTAAACAAACTTTTGATTTGATAATTAAAAAAGTCCCGATTCCTTCTAGGGAAGAGATAATCGATAAATTTACGAATATAATCCTTAAATGTGCGACTATTGAGCAGGTTAAGTTGGCTTTGGAAAAAGAATCGAGGGAATGCATGGAAAAGATTCTTTTTCAATCGAAAAGTAATGAAGCTGAAGAAAAAATAAGTTTATACCATGCGACGTTTCTTACACATCCGGATGATTATCTATTAGTTGGATTTAAAGAGAATGCCATTTCAGCAATAAAAGAGTTCTATAATAATCAGGAAACAAAGGAGTTGCTTCTAAGGTATTTTGACATCAGGCAGTTGGATGATGGTAGTCTTAATTTTAAGCCACGAAATAATGTCCTGGAGCCCTAGGCAGGTGAATAGGCGGCTATTATTTCTTTGGATAATTACAGCATTCTTATTATTAGCAAGTAGCGCTATGGCAAACGAGCTGTTGTTTCAGGGACAGGCCCCAAATTTAGCACGAGGGTGTCCCTGGGCAAATAATGGATAGGACAGGCTTACGAATAAGTCGGGAACGTCCCTAAAGACTAAAGAAACTAAGCCTGCAGGAAATATATGATAAAGTTAAAGAAAAGAAATAGCCATTCTGCGAGAAAATGTCAGAGCATACCTCCTTATGTGGAAGAATTTATTCATAGGAATAAGTGGGTTTTTGCAAAAACTATGCCCGAGATACCGCACTATTACATTGTAAGAGATTATTTATCCGAAAATGAAAAAAAACTATTTGATGAATTTAGTGTGTTTATAAAAAAGAATGGTTATACTGAAACGTTTTATTCAAAACAACACACATATTTTAATATAGGTAATCATAAATATTGGGTAATAGAGAATATTTTAAATAGAGCTACGATAGTTGATCAGGCAAAGGTTTAAATTATGGATAATTCCACTGAAATTATAATTAGATTCCAGGGGCCGTTTACTTTATTAAAAGGCAACGATTTACCTTGTATTCTTGAATCCCCCTTAAAAAAGGGAATTTATTTTTGGGCAGTTCCAGTTGAAGATAAGGACCTTATTTATTACGTTGGGATAACAACCAGAGCTTTTTCTAAAAGGATGATAGAGCATCTTAAGGGTTATTTATCTGGCGAATATGGAATTTACGAACCTGTAGAATTACAGAAAGGGAAACGTTTACCTTTACCCTTGGGAGATATTGAGGATTTTATTAAGAGGCACAATGAGCTTTATCCGAAACTTCTTGATTCACTGAAGTTATTCCGGGTATATATTGCACCAGTGAGTTGTGAAAAAAGATTACTGGAAAGGATTGAGAGTGCTATAGCTGGATATTTAAAAGGTCATGGTGGACTAGCCGCTGGTTTTCAAAATGAACATGTTAACTATAGAGTACGCAGAAAAGATGAGAATCCAGTGGTTGTAAAGTTAGAATGTAGTAGCAAAAGAATTGATTTACCACCAATTTTGGAAGTGTAAGATTGTAGAGTAGGTCACTAAGGACATTGAAGGAGAAAATGAATAAAAAACAATTAATAGTTGGTAATCACTATAACGGCAGCTCTTGAAAGGGATTGCTGTTTTTCAATAAGTGACACTATGAATCAAGTAAATGATAAATTAATCAGTTGGCTTATTAACTGGAGCCGGACTAACGACTTAATAAGTTTAGAAGAAGGCGCATGCGAAGAAGAAGACCTTACCCAGCCACGAATCGAAGCCGAAGCGCGAGTATGTCATATAAAACTGGATTATATATATCACAGAGAAATTTGGCTTTTAAATCTTGGTAATAAATTAAATAATGATCAAAGAATAACTTTTCAGCAATATAAAGCATATCGTGAAGCATATCATGCTAGTATTGGATTGGCAGATGAGAATATTAAGCAAGCTTTCAAATCGTATATTTATTTTTCTCTAAGGGCTCCTGAGGAGTCAGAAAATCAGATAACCTGGGAATTCAGTGCAAACGAAGGAGCTGACTATTTAGGTAAGAACGGTAAAATTCAAGATAGCATTGGTGGCGGATACGAAGGCGAGATACTCTACATTAAAGCTAAAAAATCATTTGAATTTAATATCGATAAGCTTATTCAGACGTGGATGACTTAAAAATGCAGATCAATAAAAAACAATTAATAATTGCTGGGGCAATCATTGTTCTATTTATTTCCGGTTTTTGTTATAGTGAAGATTCATCTTTAAAAGAAATGGTTGATTCCCAGGGAAATAAATATAGCGTTGATGAAAAAGGTGATATTTATACGGAAGGCATACCTATGCCCGGACGCCAGCCAGCTTCAGTGGAGAATCTGGCGTACTATTTCAATGAGTCGTTGATGCTGGAGGTCAACGGCTACCTTGATGAGGCTTACAAGATGATGAACGAAATCCTGTTTTTGCCTGAAACAAACGAGTCAGTTAAACTTGCCCAACATGGGATGAGGATAAGGATAAAAAGAATATATATTGATGGTGGCGAGGTTCTTCGGGAGAAAATTCAGGCATTCTTTGATATCAAAGAACAAGGTGACGGAACTCTCGACATTAAACCTCGAGTTATGGCGAAGGAGAATATAAATGAATAATAAACGGTTAATTACCGCTTTTATTGTTGTGTTCCTGTTTACATTTTTGTATATCGCTGAAGCCGGATTGAGCAATGTTGAAAAAGGCGTATTTGAGCTTGAGCATATCGGGATGCAGATTCACGCGGTTGAAATTGAGATGAGCATGTATCTGGCCCAGGAGGACAAAGACAGCCCGAATTACGATAAGGGCGTGTCGATAAAACCTGCCAAAAAAGTAGTCGCTGATTTAAATGTTATAAAGGCTGATCTTTCGGCATTATCCCTGCCCCAGGAGATTAACGAGTTCAAACCGCAGCTTGACGGAGTGGTTGATAAGTTGATAGGCATATATGGCACCGTTGCCAAAAAGGGCAAGATAGACCTGGAAAAAGAATTCGGGTCGTTCTGGGTCATGGTCGATGAATACAACAAAAATCTTAAATTAAAAATCGACAGTTTTGTTAAAATCCCCAAGGATTTTAAGGAAGTTAATCTTTTGGAGGTCGAGTCGGGTTATTTCGAAAACCAGCAAGATAAGGAGAAGTTTCAATCCGCGGATAGATTGATTGAGGAAAAGAAATACGTTGAGGCCTCATTAATTCTGCAAGAACTGTTGTCCCGATACAAAGATACCCAAGCCGAAGGCAGTATTGTTGTCCGTTTGGCCGATTGCGCAGGGCTGGGTAGTGATGCGGTGTATGATAAATTAGGCGGATTCGAATATGTCTTAAATATGCTCGATCAATTTGTTTCAAAGAAAAACTATTCTCCACAGATTAAGAGAATTTATCTCCAATGGAGAACACTTAAACATGAATCCGAGAACGGGATGTCTAACTGGTCTGGCATCCCAAATAATAAATATATTAAAGTTCTTTGGGAATTGGCACAAGCTATGGAGCAATATGTTGACGCTCATCCAGATGATAACTGGGCAAGACTTCAGCTTTTGCTATTGATGGATACCCCGTTAATAGAAAGGTGGCCTCAGAACTATCCTTACGGAAGCAGCGTCGCACTTGATCACTACAGTCTATGGGGGTTAGAAGGATTTTAAATATATTGATAATAACTAATCCGAGTCGTTTTGTTAGGCGCAATCACAAAAGTTAGGCGGCAGGATGAATAAAAAACAATTAATAGTTGCTTGGGCGGTAATGAAATTGAAGAAAAAATGAAAGAAAACTCACAAATATCAACTCTAGCAATAATTCAGGCCCAACAATTGGTTGAGCAAGGCTTACCCCAAGAAGCACTTTTGTTATTGAAAGGGGAATTGAAAAAGAACCCAAATAGTAGATTGGTTTTATATCATCTTGGTTTGACTTGTAGGGCTTTAAATGATTTTAAGGAAGCAGAAGAATTTTATTTAAAGGCGCTTACCTCAAAAGATGATGAGAATGTTGTTTTTCCAAATCTTAAAGGTTATCAATTTATGGGTGCTCCAGAAGATGTAATATATTGTCAACTCGGTATAGTATATCAGCTTAAAGAAGAATATGAAAAGTCCATTGGAGCATTGGAAACAGCCCTTAAATTAAATAAAGACTACCTGAATGCTTATAATAGTTTGGCGATAACCTATCGTAAAAAAGGAGATTTGAATAGAGTAATAGAGATTTATGATGTTGGAATCGATAGATTATTCCATTCTGTCTGTGGACGGATGAATAATGTGCTCGAGAATAAAAGAGTGGGGTTTATTGGATATAAAACAGAGAATAGGCTTTGGCTTAATAAAGCATTAGAGGTTTTGTTATTTTTTGTTTGTAAGGATAACATCGAGCATCTCTCTTGGACTACAGGAGAACAAGCAGAAAAATATTATGCTTCAGATGAAGATGGATATGGTGGACTTCTTTTTATCGACTACCCTGAATCCAAGACTAGATTTATGTTGCCAAATTATTTAGATACTTTCTATGAATCCTTGAAATCTACGGTTGATTATTCTTTTTTGTTAAACAATAAAGCTAGAACTCTTGCAGAATTAGGAAGAATATCGGAAGCAAGGCAACTTTTAGAAGAATCAATCGAGTTTATTCCTCAGGGATACGATTTTAAAGAACCATATCTAGCGTTGATAGAGTTAGACAATAAACTTGAGTAGAAATGAATAATAAACAATTAATAATCATTTCAGTATCAGCATTATTGTTGGTCAATAATGCGACAGCGGCAGAACAAAGCTCAGAAAAGAAATTAAAAGCCATTTATCAGAAAGCTGAAAAAGCGATAGAGGAGAATAAAATCCCGGAAGCTGATTTTTGGCTTGCGCGCTATATGGGTCTGACGGCTTTTAACGAAGCAACAGAAAGAAATTGTGCAGACCTGTATCCTTTATTCGATAAAAGAAAAGATTTGGTCCCCACCGCTTTTATTTCGGGCAAATATGCCGATGATTTTACAGACTTTTTCATCAGGGTAATGCGTAAATTTTGGGGCATTGAAGAGGAAGGAATCAACGAAGATACTCTTGAATTCCAGGTAAGAGGAGATTCCGAGAAGGATTATTTCGCCGAGATTGTCGTATCGCCTCGCCTGGAATGCTGGTATATCCTGAAGAAAAAAGATTTGGCGGTCGTCATTCCTCTAATTTCTTCAGAGAAAGCTCCTTTCATCGTATCCGGCAGACTCAAGGACGGCGAGCCCGTAAAATACTTTGCCGAGCACAATATTGATACGGAGGGGCATTTTTTGCATTACATCTGGCCCATTGAATTTCACGATCTTGACGGAGACGGTGTGCCGGAAATCTGGATCCGTTATAATGTAGCATGGGCCGACGGATTCTCTCAGCGGCTGGATATTTATCGAATCAAGGACGATAAAGAATTGATTCTTTTAAAGAGATTTGAAGGGTTTTGTGAAGGCATAGCGCGGAGATTAAAAAACGGCTTGATAGAGGTAGGCGAAGGGTTTACCAATAAAGAGGCTACGGGCCATCTTGGTTATGACCAGCACAATATCCAGACCTTCGAGTATAAAAACGGCGATTTTGTCAAAATATCCGAGAGGAACGTGCCGCATATTCTATGGTCAGAGGAGTGGACAAAGTATTATTTTGAGCAAGAGTAATAGTGGTATAGTGGCGAAATGGGGTTATTTTGGGCAGATTAATGAAATCCAGCCAAAACGACTCCTTATCCACCGAGGCAAGAAATTATTGATAAAATGGGGGATTAGAGATAGAATAGATTCTATCACGATGTGTAAAAATATTTGTAATGTGGTACCAATTTAAGCAAATTTAAGGCAACTCTATAAAATGGGTTGCTTTTTTTGCGAAGGAAATATATGCCTAATATTATTGAAGAGCGAATTCAAAGGTGGCAAGACAAGCTAATTGATTTATCAAAAAGAAACAGGCTGCTACATTTTCGCCCTACCAAAGTTACTACTATAAAAATAGTAGACGAACAACCAGCAGAAATTTTAAGAATTCTTGCAATTGAACAAGAAGGTATGGAATTTTTACATTCAAAGGAAGAAGATCTATTTCATAAAGAAGATGCGAAGCAGGATTCTTCTGTTGAATTTGAGCTATATGAAAAAGTTGATGTTGAAGAAAGGCATAAAGATAAATATCTTCAGACTAACTTAGTGAAAGACCAATTATCTAAAAACCTATTTCGCATATATTCAAAAGCGAACTCTATTATGAAAGAACAGGGTTATAATGTCCTATTTCTTGCTCTAGGATGTCTAGAATGGTATGAGTCAGAAAGTTCCGATATTAAATTAAAGGCGCCTATTATTTTAGTGCCGGTTGAGCTAACTCGTTCCTCAGTAAGAAGTAAATTTAAATTAAAATTTCACGAAGAAGATCAATATATCATAAATCCTGCTCTTATATTGAAAATGCAAAGAGATTTCGGCATAATATTAAATCCTATTGATGAAGAAAAAGAAAAAATTAATCCCATAGAAATATTTGATGAAATTAAATCAGCAATTAGGTCTAATGAAAGATGGCGCGTTACAAATGATACATATTTAGGCCTATTTTCTTTTGCCAAATTCATTATGTATAAAGATGTTGAGAAGTTTAGAGATGTTTTGATAAATAATCCTATTATCAAAATAATATGCGGTCAATCTAACGAACAGCGGGTTTCTCTCGGATTAATACCTGAAGATAAAGACTTAGATATAAAAATAAAGCCACTCAAAACTTTTCAGATTTTAGATGCAGATTCAAGCCAACAAAAAGCAATCTTAGCTGTAAAGAATGGAAAAAATCTTGTAATTGAGGGTCCGCCAGGCACAGGGAAATCACAAACAATAGCAAATATAATAGCAGAGTTTTTATCCGAAAATAAAAAAGTGCTTTTTATGAGCCAAAAAATGGCAGCTTTGGAAGTAGTTAAAAAGCGTCTTGATAATAATGGACTTGGGGATTTTTGCTTAGAATTACATAGTAGAAAAGCTAACAAAAAAGAGATTAGCAAAGAATTGGTTAGAGTATTGGAAATGCAGAAGAAACAAGATCATTCCCATGACGAAGAAATGGTTAAACTTGAGAAGATCAGGGAAGATCTTAATAAGTATGTCATGGAAATTCATACTCCATATGGAAACCTAGAAATGACTCCATTTCAAGCAATGGGTATTATAAATAGTCATCCAGAAATTCAGGATATTGCTTTTATGTTTATGAATGCAGTAGCTTTGGATAGAAATACATTCAATGGTTACTACGAATTATTAGACAATTTAGCACATAATTTATCAATTATCGGTAATCCTAACCAGCATCCTTGGTATGGGGCGCAACTAACCGATTTCCATTATCAAGATAAGCTAAGATTAGCTGAGTTATTGAATTCAATTATTGATAATCATTTAAATATACAGAGCAATGTATTGAAACTTGCTAAATATACTTGTTTCAATGAGCCATCATCTATATCGGAGATAGAGATAATGATTGAAGCAAGTAAATTATTGGTTGATGCTCCCAAGGTAATAAAAGCAAAATTAGAGAACGCACACTGGAATTCTTTGTCTGCAGATATTATAGATATAATAAATACGGTCAGATTTTTTAATGAGTTTAAAAATGAAATAGCGTTAACATATCGCATTGAGGATATTTTCGTTGAAAATATTGATATTAATGCGTTTCTTAAAAGGTATTCCAGTTATGTTAAAAATCCATTTTTACTTTTAACATCTTCATTTTGGAGAGACAGGAATACAATACGGAAGTATATAGTAAACAAAAAATTTAAACCTTCTTTGAAAAACATAACTGATGACTTACGAAAGATGATCCAGGGGAAACAATTAGCAGAAAAGATAACAAATCTTGACAATGTAGGTAAGGAACTATTTGATGTTTTATGGCGAGGAAAAGAGAGCAAGTGGGAAGAATTAGATGCTTTTTCAAAATGGATGGTTAAATTCCGTTACTATGTGATAAAGAAATATTTTCATAATAGCATATTTGATGAGCTTAGCGAAAAAAGGAAAGAAGCAGAAGATACTAAGCGCGTTTCAAGTGTTTTATCAGATATGTTAAATAAAATAAAAGACGATATTAAGTCATTAATTGACCTTACAAAGATTGATGAATCCTTAACCTTTAAGATGAGTTTTGCAGAATTTCCTCTATTAAGTTTGATAAAAAAGATTTCAGATATTAATAATAGCATTGATAAATTGGATGAATGGATAAAATATCAAAATTCATTATTTGAATGCAAGAAAGCCGGATTCAGTGACTTCCTTAATAAAATAGAATATTTGAATTTGGCATACGAAAAAATAGCTGATGTTTTTAAATGCCAGTTTTTGAGGTGTTGGCTTGATACTGCTTTTTCAGAAAGAGCTGCTTTAAGAAAGTTTCGTGGTGAAGACCATGAAAAATTAATTGAAAAATTTTGTGAACTAGACAAAAAACAAATAGAGTTAGCAAAAATAAGACTTCAACATAATTTATCTGGGAAATTTGATACTATATACATTCCTAATCCTAGCCGAGGTTCAGAACTTGGTATTCTTTTACGTGAATCAAAAAAGATGAGAGCTCATATGTCAATTAGAAGCCTCTTTGAGGAAATACCTAGGATAATAACTGCTTTAAAACCTTGTTTACTAATGAGCCCTTTGACTGTGTCGCAATTCCTGAATCCAGAACTTGTTAACTTTGATCTAGTAATATTTGATGAGGCTAGTCAAATACCTACTGAGGATGCTTTGGGTTCCATTCTTAGAGCTAAACAAATAGTCATTGCTGGTGATAATAAACAGTTGCCACCTACAACTTTTTTTCAATCAGAAGTTATTACATCGGAAGATATAGAAGATAGCAAAGTAGAAGAATTGCCAGATGATTTAGACAGCATACTTGATGAATGTGCTTCTAGCAATATACCAAGAACAATGTTGCGATGGCATTATAGAAGCAAGCATGAGTCTCTGATAACTTTCTCAAATAAGAATTTCTATGACAGTTACCTTTTTACTTTCCCTTGCGCAGAAGAAGAGGTTCCTTCTTTAGGGATAAAATTTTATTATAAACCCAATACAAGTTATGACAGAGGCAGAACAGGTGCAAATATAGAAGAAGCTCGTGAGGTAGCAAAAGCTGCTCTCCAGCATTTTAGGGAATATCCAGATTTAACGCTAGGCGTTGGAACATTTAGTATACGACAGAAATATGCAATAGAAGATATGATAGACCAGATGCTCAGGGAAGATAATAGCTTAGAGCCATTTTTTAATGAAGATAAGCTAGAAAGTTTTTTCGTTAAAAATCTTGAAACTATTCAAGGTGATGAAAGAGATGTGATTTTTATAAGCGTAGGGTATGGAAAAGACGCCAATGGCAAACTTTACATGAATTTCGGTCCAATAAATCAACTTGGTGGGCCGAGGAGGTTAAACGTTTTAATAACACGTGCAAGAAGACGAGTAGAAATATTTAGTTCAATTCGGGGAGATGACTTTGACTTATCAAGGACAGATAGCGTGGGAGTTCGTCTACTAAAAAATTATTTAGATTTTGCTGAAAAAGGTAAAACTGTTTTGATAAAAGGAGTTGACTCTGAAGGATTTTTAGAATCACCTTTTGAAGAATCAGTATATAATCTTTTGGTTGCCAAGGGAATCAAAGTAAAAAAACAGGTTGGTTGTTCTGGATATAGGATTGATTTAGCAGTTCAAGATGAGAATAATCCCGGAAAATATATTCTTGGCATAGAGTGCGACGGTGCACATTATCACTCTTCTGCTACAGCAAGAGATAGAGACAGACTAAGAGGGCAAATTCTGGAAGATTTAAATTGGAATTTATACAGAATTTGGTCTACCGATTGGTTCAAAAATCCCCGAAACGAATTTGAGAAATTACTAGTTGCAATAAATCAAGCTAAAAAAGGAGAATTTAAAAAAAAACTAAAAATTAGCCCAGATTACATAATACAACTCAAAAAAAATCCTCCCAGAGAACTATTTAATCAATCCAACAATAATATAGTTAATGTATACAAAAAAACGCCTATTTTGCATAAATATAAATTAGAAGATTTCTATCGTTTTTGGCAAGTTGATAAGATTGCAACTGTATTGAAAAAAGTTGTTGATTATGAAAGCCCAATTCAAAAAGAAGAAGCTATGAGGCGAGTTATTCAACACTGGGATATTGCTTCTTTGGGAAGTAGGGTTAGGGGTATTTTAGAAAGCGTAGAAAATTATTGTACATCAAAAAAAATGATAAAGAAAATTGGTAAATTTTATTGGAAAATAGATATGACGCAACCTAATGTTCGTATAAGAGAATCCGAAGATATTAAACAGATTGATTTAATTGCTCCTGAAGAAATAGGAGAAGCGGCAATAATAGTATTAAGTAAGGAATATAGTATGCCGTTTGAATCTTTGGTATACCAGACTGCGAAATTATTAGGGTTTGGTAGACTACCCGATGAAACATATTTTTATATTCAGAAAGCAATTAATTCATATATAAAAGAAGGCAAAATAGCCAAAAAAGAAGATAAATTAATATTGCCTTGAATTTAAAACAACCCTTTAAGAAAAGAGTTGTATTTTTAATTATAAGGAGGAATGAAATGCCACTTGGAAGAATTAAAACGGTAGATCTGAGAAATGTTTGGAAAAATGAAGCCCATGATTTTACAACTTGGTTAGCACAGAAAGAAAACCTTGATTTATTAAGTGAAAAAGTTGGAATTGATATGAAAGTCATCGGGACGGAAGCCAATGTTGGAACATTTACAGTAGATATTTTAGCCGAAGAAGAGAACACGGGAAGAAAAATTATTATTGAAAACCAATTAGAAACGACAGATCACGATCATCTTGGTAAGTTAATAACATATGCATCAGGATATGAAGCTGAGATAGTAATTTGGTTAGTAAAGGATGTTAGAGAGGAACATAGACAGGCAATAGACTGGCTGAATGAACACACTGATGAGAATCTAAGTTTTTTTATTATTAAGATGGAGTTAAAGCAAATAGATGATTCTCCGTATGCACCGGATTTTCGTATAATATCAAATCCGAATGATTGGGCAAAAACCATTAAAAAATCTACTTTAGATTCAACATTATCTGATACAAAGTCTACGCAGTTAGAGTTTTGGACTAAATTTAAGGAATATGCATTAAAAAATAGAACAGCTTTAAGATTGAGAAAGACTTATCCACAGCACTGGTATGATATAAGTTTTGGTAGCTCTGAAGCTCATGTTTGCCTAACAATAAATACTCAAAATAATCAAATTGGTTGCGAAATTTATATCAATGATTCTAAAGAGACATTTTCAAAATTACATCAAAATAAGGATAAAATAGAGCACGAGTTGGGAGAAAAATTAAAATGGCTTGAGTTACCAGAAAGAAAAGCAAGCAGGATTAGGCTGTTTAAAGAGGCAGATATAAATAAAGTTGATAGATGGGAGGAGTCATTTAAATGGTTACAAGAGGAAGCAGAAAAATTTCAGAGAGTATTCAGAAAATATTTATGATATGGAAAAACTAAGCAGCCAACCCATTATAAAATCATTAAAGAAAAAATTTGGCAATAAATTTAATATAGCAACAGAATCGAAGAATAAATTTAATTTTGACGGTGCGTATTACCAGCCAGATTTAGTTTTTTATAGTAAAGAAAATAATAATATCAAGGCTATAATTGAGGTTGAGCAGGGGACAAGAAAACATACTGTAGGAGGAGTGATAACGGCTGATTATTGCATGGGCAAATTGAAGCAAAATCCCATTATGGTAGTTCTTGCTTTGACAGACCAAGATAGGAATGATTATATTAAAAGAATCAAGATGCTTAAGAGATACATAAAACACCTTAAAAATATAATTATTGGTAATAAAGCAGAAATAATCAAGATTTTGAAGCAAATACCATGAATGGCCAGGTAGCCAGGGACGCCTATGTAAAGAAAATAAATATGTGGATGGTATACGTAGCCCAGGTTTAAACCCCGCAAACAGCTAAAAAAGTCATTAAGAAACAGTCCTAAAGTTTTAAAGAGAAATGAATAGTGAAAGCACTGAAAAGAAAAATAAATTAACCCCGGCCCTTTGGGCACTTAAGAAAAAAATTGAAGGGCTGGGCCATCCAAAATTTCCATTTTTAAGCAAAAAATACTCACCTAATTCCAGAGTACCATGTGTAGATTTTACCCCTTTTATTATAGAGTGTTTACAAAACAATGATGTAGAATCAATAAATATATTAATGAGTAGTATAATAGAAGCAAATCCTGGTTTAGGCATGGGGGTTGATTGGATTTACAAAAGAGTTTCAAATGTTGTGAACACGCCCTTTTACGAATACGCTAAATTTAATCAACTAAGAGGATATCAAGAGCTACAAGCCATGTGGATAATAGCTGAAAAAGATGGTGGGAGTAGAGAGTTTTGGCTTACTACTAAATTTCCTTTGTTTTTTTCGCAGGCGCTGTGTTGCCATAATATTAAATGGGAACAAAAAATGGACGCTCTGCTAAGAAAAGCCAGTGCATTTATCAAAGAGATGAGTAAAGAAATTCCTTATTGGAAAGATTATCCCTTGCCAGACGATTCGTTCTTTAACTTACAAAATTTAAATAATAGCAACTGCTTAAGCAGAATAGCATCGTTGTCAATTGGCGCTAGGCTGCATTTATTCAATGCCATTTCACTTAACGCTGGTAGCTTACCTAATCTTACGAATTTTTCAATTAGAAGTTTTGGGCTAAATTCTGATGAGACTACTAGAGAAATATTGGAAAGTCAATTGTTAATTTCATCGTCAAATAATTTAGAAGTTGTAGAAAGAACTTTGACAAAAGATGAGTTAATTTTTGAATGCAATAAGGCGAAAGTAGAATATAAAAAATCTTGGAAGAAATCTAGATTATTACATCTATTAAAAGTAAAATCACAAGCAAGTATAGATGTTTTAGTAGAGCTAAGAAAAATAGTCAAAATCAATCCTGAATTCAGAGACGACCTGTTACGAATTTATGAATATGCTAATGCATTAGAAAATCCGTTTAAAGTTTTGTGTTTTATTTAAATTATAATTTTGGACCGTATTCAAGATAGTGTCTAGGATCGGTTCCCAGTAACTAATTGGAGCTAAAGAAGTTCTAGATCAGGGACAGGCCCCAAATTTAGCACGAGGGTGTCCCTGGGCAAATAATGGATAGGACACGCTACCGAACAAATCGGGGAGCGTCCCTAAAGATTTATCTGGATCAAGAAATCGACTGGATTGATATGGAAAAGAAAACGCCTAGGAATATTTTTAAGATGTTTCCTGCAAGGATCAATGAATTTTCAGTAGGGGCTATAAGAACATATGGCGATGAGAAGCTTGGTGCATCTATTGCATATAGCTTTGAAGATAAAACCGCGGTAACTCTTTATTTATATGACCAGGGTGCTTCTCATATAGAAGATGGTGTTAATTCAGAAATAGTTCAGCAAGCTAGGGCAATGGCAAAAAAAGATATTTTTCAGGCTGAAAGATATGGTTTTTTTCGAAATCTTAAAATGCTAATAGAAAATGAAGTTGAATTTAATATCGGCACAGAAGTACTTATTATGCTGCATTCAGCCTATTCTGGCATTTCTGATGCACTAGGAGATTCTCTTCCCGTTATATCAGATTTGTATGTAACAGGGTTGAAAGATTATATATGTAAAATAAGAGTTACTAGACCAAGTCAAGGAAATGAGAAAAATATTGTAAATCTAATACAAATTTTATTATCCAAAATTGCGAGCATGTTATCGTAAGATTTCTTTATTTTCTAACTTAATAATGGTCGCGATTATACGGCCGGCAGAAAAAGGGAAGAAGGAACAATAAAAATGAAGGATGACTTATGGAACCCCTCTTCGGAGGAAAGACAGACAGTAATAGATGATCTCAGAAACTTAAGAAACGATATTTTGAGGCAAATAAAAAATTTTATTATAGATATCGCAATGGTATCCCGTTACACGAGACGGACCACATCCGACCCTCGCCTAAAGAAAAAGACAACTTGGGAAAGATTAGTAGAGAGTGGTAAAAAAGAAGACTTAAAGGAGCTTTCTAAACTGCTAGAAAAAATAATTGAAGCAAAAAAGATTCCCGAACGAGATAAAATGGATTGGGAACTTATACGGCAAATCCGCTCTAGGAAAGAAGTAATAAAATGGTACCGAGAGGCATGCAGGATTAAAAGAAAAATTTCTAATTTAGTTAGTTACAAGACGGAAGCAGAGCTTGATTACATACTTTATGGCGAAGATCCGGATGAAGAGATAAGAAAAGACCCCTTATTACAGTTCTTAATCAATGGGATGAATAAGGATAACTTTGATAGACCGGCTTATCCCGAGGATATAGAGCATCCTATTTCAGAAAGTTTAGTTCTTACAAAAAAGGCAGAGAGAAAACAGGAACTTGATGAGTTTAAAATTCAACAAGGCCATCTTGAAAAGACCAAGTATCAGGATGGTGAAGAGATTGGTGGTAATGAGATTCAGAAGGTCTTCCGAAAAGCTCAAAGAAAATTACCTCCTCGCCAAAAAGAAGCCTTTAGACTAACCTTTCTTTCCGGCCCAACATCTTATGAAGAAGTCGGTAAAAAAATGAAAATCAATCCTAAGACCGCTTGGGAATATGCTCAAGAGGCTAAGAAAAAGATAACAGCTGATTCAGAACTTCAATCTCTCTTTCAAAAAGCGTCCTAGTCCTTCCCGTAGCTAAAAACTCCCTAATTTGACCATCTCCAAATTCTAAAATAAGCACCGTATCTATTTTGATATCAAAGCCTTATATCAAAAATACCCCCATAAAACCATATATTGCCACTATATATTGAAAGTGCAATACAATGCAAAAAAAAGGAGATTAGTAAATATGTCAAAGGAAAGATACTCACCAGAGGTAATAGACAATATACGCAGCATGGTTTCCCTGCCCTATATAGTCCAAAGATACACCCACCTGAACAGACATGGTACCGGATTGTGTCCATTCCATACAGAGCGGCACCCTAGTTTTTCGGTGAATGCCAAAAAGGGCCTATGGCATTGCTTTGGATGCGGCGCAGGCGGTGATATTTTTGATTTTGTTATGCGGGCAGAGAATTTAACGTTTCCTAACGCAGTCAAGCTATTGGCCTTTGAGACAGGCATCAGATTGCCCGAATCAGATAGCGTAAAAGAAATCATTTCAAAAAGATGGCAAGAAAAACATAAAAGATTAAATAA
>VGKN01000004.1 GCA_016867055.1 Candidatus Omnitrophota bacterium | reverse complement strand
ATGTGCACTACCTCAAGAGTATGGGTTAATCTTGTTCTGTAGTAATCACCCTCATGATTAACAAATACTTGAGTTTTGTACTCAAGCCGTCTAAAGGCAGTTGAGTGGACAATCCTGTCCTTATCTCTTTGATAAACCATTCTGAATTCATGCTCAGGCTCCTTATAAACCCTGCCCTTAGAAAACTTACTCTTCGTTGCATAGGGAGCCAATAGCTCCTCTTCCCTTAACTCAAGTTCTTCCCTTTTTATCATATTCTTCCCTTAGTCTTCTGTAAAGTTCGTTTAAAGATTCGGAGATAACCTTGGTAGAAGATATAACAGGCATAAAATTAGTATCACCATTCCATCTTGGAACAATATGAAAGTGTAGATGCCTTTCAAAACCAGCTCCGCTTATTCTGCCCAAATTTAGTCCTATGTTAAATCCAGAAGGTTTGAGAACTTTCTTTAAAACCGATACCGTCTCTTTGATAAGTTCCATAATATCCAGCGCCTCAGATTTATTAAGCAGATTAAAATCTGCAATATGTCTGTAAGGGGCTATTAAGATATGCCCATTGTTATAAGGGTAAATGTTTAGCATGGAAAAGCAATATTCATTTCTTTTTATAACAAAATCTGCTTTATCTCTATTAGAATCTTTTTTACAAAAAATACATACTCTTTGTTTTTTTAGTCCTTGTATATATTCTTTTCTCCAAGGTGCCCAAAGTTTATCCATAACTTATAAAGAATTAAAGTCTTATAATCTCACCCTTTATTTCTTCATCTATCTCTAATATACCATATGAGTTAAATATTGCAAAAACCCTGTCTGTCGGGCTGCCAGGATTAAAAAAAAGCACATCCTCCTTAACAAGGTTTAAAGAGTTATGGGTATGCCCGAACACAATGACATCTGTCCCTTCAAGTCCATTCCTTATGCGGTCTAAAATATTAGCGGATGAGCCAGAGCCATGTACAAGACCAATTTTAAATTTTCCGATATTTATTATACTTTTTTCAGATAAGGTTTTTTGTAAGATTATTGAGTCCATATTCCCTCTTACTGTTTTTACTTCTTTCAGGGAGGAAAGTTTTTTAAGAAAAACCTCCTCTACAATATCACCCGCATGTAAAATTAAATCAACCTTATCAATCTCTCTATAAATCTGAGATGGTATATCTCTAGCGGCAACAGGTATGTGTGTATCTGCAAGCACTAAGATTCTTATCATATTTTTATTAACTGTGGTTTTCCATATAGTTCAAATAAAATATTAAGATCAAAAATACTCCATGTTAATATTTTCTCTTGTTTTGCAAGTAGCTTGGTTGCGACCTCGGGTTCATGCAGCGTTATTAATACTCTTTTCTTGAAATCCTTAAACGTTCCCTTTTCTTTAAAAACCCACTGGGTGAGTTTTTCCTCAGGCAGTTCATCATCGGATATAAAAAATAACCAACCCTTGTTTTTGGAATTTCCAATAATTTTATATCCCTTTTCATCCATACTGCTTGAGTAAATAATGTCAAAATGGGGGAGTATAAACCTTTGACTAGAAAGTTCTATCATTTCGCCGTTAAAAGATTTAAATAATTCTACCACTCTATCCAAAGTATTCTTTTCGTTCTCGTGTATGAAACTTTCTAAAATTTTAAGGTTTCTAAAACTAAAAAAATCTTTGCCATCAACATAAAAATTCTTATAGGGCGATTCTTTAACAACATATACTGAGTTAATCCATAATTTCAATAATCTGTGATTAAATCTATAGAAAATTCCAAATTTTGACAAAAAGTCCTTTTGAACAAGCACCTTTAATAATTTACTTAATTCAACCTCATTCTTTTTCATTAGGGTTGATAAATTAGTTGCCTTGCTGTCATTAGAAAGATGTAGCAAAATCTGAAAACAAAGATTAAATTTTTTTTCGCTTTCTAAATTAGAAAACATATTTGAAAGATATTGGTTTAATACACCATTTGATTTAAAAACCAACTCTTCTAAGGTTTTGATTATTAAATCACGTTGGGATATAGAAGATCCATAAATATACGACAATTCCATAAGTTTAGAACATATCGTGTTAAGATAAAAAGGTCTTCCGTCCGTTATGCTTATTACAAAATTTCTATAACAAGCCTCTAGATTTATCTCTTTACACCTCTTATCAATAAAATTCTTACTTGTTAAATAATCAAAGGGTAGTACTTCTATTATTTCAAAATTACAAAATAAAAGCGAGAGTTCTTCGCTTATTATCTTCTTTGCCTCTTTTACAAAAGAGCTGGAGATTATGTACATTATATCTTTTTGCAATGACAGCTTTTTTCCAAATATTTCAAAGGGAGATTTAATTGGAAAATCGGAAAGCCTCTGAAACTCCTCAAGTATTACCACAAGGGGCTTATTGAGTTCCGATTTTGCAGTTTCTAATATATCAAACAGCTTTCCATAAGCCTTATCAAAATTTGATATTTCTAAAGAACCAAATAATTCGTTAACAATACAAGAAGTTCTTGGAAGATAAGACTTAAATTTATTAAGCAGAGTCTGATTATCCATTAGATATATTTTATTGAATTCATCTTCCTTAGATAAAAGGCTGGATAGAAAAGAACTCAAGAATCTTGTAATAAACTCAGTGAAGGAATTCCCTTTTACTTCAAGATAAAAAAATAAAAATCTGTTATCTTCAAAATTGGTTAAAAAATGCTTCAAAATTGACGTCTTTCCTGACAATAGCTGTCCAAGTAATGCAATATTCTGTCTAAACCCATAGTTTAGAGAATCTATTTTCTTCTTAAGTTTTGATATAATCTCTACCCTGTCAAAAAAATCTTCACCTAATACTGGGTCTGTGAAACTCATATTCTTACCTACATGTTGAGCAGGAACTTGAAGAACAGCTGGAGCAATTTTTAGAAGAGGTGCGGGAGGTATCCCGCCCTCTCTGACTTATAAATCCAAAAATGGAAAATCTTCTTGAAATATCAGGTCTCCCACACCTTGGGCATATGATCGTTTCATTTGAAGTAGAACTTTTTATTAGTTTATCAAAAATTATATTGCACCTTTCGCATTCAAATTCGTATATCGGCATTGAGTTAATTCCTATGGCAAGAAATAAAATGGGTTCTGGGGTTTATCACCCTTTCTTATTTCAAAATGCAAACACCCCTTTGATTCATTTTTAGAACTATTCAATTTTGCAATAAGGTCACCCTGTTTAACAACATCTCCTTCCTTTACCAAGATTTCAGAATTATTAGAATAGAGGGTTAAAAAACCATCCTCATGGTTTATTATAACTATATGGCCAAAATATTTAAAAAGCCTAAATAATAACTTATTATTGTAAGTGTCCTTAAAGTTTCTATTGTGAGTGGTGGTAAAAATAACCCTACCTGCTCTTGAAGCCAAGACAGAATCCCCCTCCATTACCTGAATATCTATACCTTTATTTGCTATCCCCATATTCCTCATCCCATAAAACAATATCACCTTCCCTCTTACAGGCCATATAAAATCATCCTTAGGCATAATTGGTTCTGTTTCTTTAGTCGGTCCGTTTGCCATATCTAATCTCGGTATAAATATCATCTGGCCTGGTTCTATGATGGTCTTATCGCTTAAGCCATTAGCACTAAGTATCTTTTCCAATTCTATATTATAAATCTTTGAAATTTTCCAGAGAGTCTCATCCTGCTTAACCCTGTGATAAAATCCTTTTATAGTGGCCGGGGTTTTCTTAATTATATAATCGCTGGGCGCACAACCCGAAATAAATAAACAAAAAAATAAGGTGCCTAATAAACCATACTTTATCTTGGAGCGGGTGATGGGACTCGAACCCACGGCATTCAGCTTGGGAAGCTGACGTTCCACCACTGAACTACACCCGCATTTAATATTGCGTAAATCTCTTAAATTCATTATAGCGCCTTGTTATATTGTTTTGTTTAAGGCTAAGGAGGGCTCTTGCGCCAAGACCCTCCACGCAATATGAAGCCATAATGGTGCCATATACAATTGCTTGTCTCATAGAACTTTCGGAAAAAGATTTTTTTTGCGCAATATATCCCATAAATCCTCCTGCAAAAGAGTCTCCTGCGCCAGTTGGGTCAAAGATATCCTCCAGTAGAAATGCCGGTGTAGCAAATGTTGAATTTTTGCTGAATAGTAAAACACCATGTTCACCTTTCTTTATTATTACATATCTTGGGCCTAATGAAAGTATAAATCTGGCAGTTTTTTTTAGATTGTGCTCTCTTGAAAATTCTCTTGCCTCTGAATCGTTCAGAAAAAAAATATCTGCTTTTTTTACAACCCTTCTTAATTCCTTGGGCTTTTTCTCTATCCAGTACCTTATTGTATCGCAGGCGATTAGCCTTGGTTCATTCATCTGTTTTAACACATTGAGTTGTAGGGAAGGGTCTATATTCCCCAGAAATAAATAAGGGTGGTTTCTGAATTCACTAGGGATGCAGGGATTAAAAGAGGAGAACACGTTTAATTCTGTAAGAAGTGTTTTGGGATTGTTCAGGTCAAAACTATACTCTCCACTCCATCTGAATGTCCTTCCATTTTTAATTTGAAGCCCGGTTAAATCTATATTCCTTAGCCTCATCTTCTCTATATATTTCTTTGGAAAATCTGTGCCAATAACTCCGATTAGAGACACCCTGGTAAAAAAACTGGCACTTATTGCAAAGTATGTACCAGAGCCACCAAGACTAGCGTTTGTCCTTCCAAAAGGAGTTTTTATTGTATCAAGCGCAACTGAGCCAATTGCAAGAATCATATTTCTTAATTTAATAATTTATCCATTACCTTTAGGGAACAATATATGCCACACATTGAACAAAAATCATCTTTTGGGGAAGAATTCTTCCTAATCAATTTAAATTTTTCAGGGTTAATACAAAGACGACTCTGAGCTTTCCAATCTCGCTTCTTCCTTGCCAAAGACATAGCGATATCCCGCCTTAAAGCTCCTTTTATACCCTTAGCTATATCTGCAGAATGAGCCGCAATCCGAGACGCATAGATTCCCTCTCTCACATCTTGATATGTTGGAAGTCTCAAGTGCTCGGATGGAGTTACATAGCAGAGAAAATCTGCTCCATAACTTGCTGCGATTGCTCCGCCAATAGCAGAGGTTATATGGTCATAACCTGGCGCTATATCTGTTACAAGAGGACCTAATACATAAAAAGGTGCACTATGACAAAGTCTTTTTTGAAGAATTATATTTGTAGGAATCTGATTTATAGGAACATGACCAGGTCCTTCAATCATAACCTGAACACCATAATCCCAAGCCTTCCTTGCTAGCTCTCCAAGTGTAATAAGCTCATGTATCTGTGCACGGTCTGTTGCGTCGGCAACCGAACCAGGTCGCATTGCGTCTCCCAGACTAAGCGTAACATCGTATTGATGAGCAAGTTTTAGAATTTTATCAAAGTTAGTATAAAAAGGGTTTTCTCTTTTATTTAGGAGCATCCACTCCGTCAAAAATGCACCACCCCTGCTTACAATATCAATATGCCTACCCTCCTTACGCATCCTTGTAATCGCCTCTAGTGTCAATCCGCAATGGATTGTAGCGAAGTCTACGCCGTCTTTAACCTGAGATTCAAACGTCAAGAGAATGTCCCCTTCCGTTATTTTAGAAATATGTTTTCTTTTTTTTACAATATTAATCACAGTTTCATAAATTGGAACACTGCCAACAGGAAGAATTGATTTAGATATTATAGCCTTTCTTATCTTTTTTAAGTCACCCCCTGTGCTTAAGTCCATTACTGTGTCTACGCCTGAATCTATGCAAATTTTTAATTTTTTTAGTTCCGCCTTTAAACTCTTTGAACCCAAAGAGGTTCCTATATTTGCATTAACCTTTGTCCTTAAGCCCTCACCTATTCCACATACTCTTTTTGGCTTATGGTTTTTATTAAAAGGTATGACTGCCTTGCCTTGCGCTATCTGGTTCCTAATATATTCTGGCGAAAGGGACTCGCTCTTAGCAACCAGAATCATCTCTTTGGTAATCTCTTTTTTTCTTGCTCTTTCTAATTGTGTCATCTTTTATACTTTTTAACCAATAACATCAATTTTTCTTTAAAGGTTCTTGTGGTATTGCAAATATCCTCCGTATTCATTAAAACCCTTACTACTGCAACCCTAGATGCACCTGCTTTTATAACCTCTTCAAGATTTTCCTCGTCTATACCTCCAATAGCAACAAATGGGATTTTTATATAATTCCTTACTTCTCTGATAAATTTTAAGCCCACAGGTTTATATTCAGGTTTTGTAGGAGTTGCAAATATAGGCCCAACACCAATATAATCCGCTCCATTTCTTTGGGCTAAAAGTGCTTGTCTTAAAGAGTGGGTTGAGATACCTATTGTCTTTCTGCCATCAAAAATTTTTCTAGCAAATTCTATTGGCAAATCCTCCTGCCCCAGATGAACACCATCAGCGCCTATGGCATATGCAACGTCTATTCTGTCATTTACCATTAAAAGCGTATCAAATTTTCTTGTAATCCTTCTTATCTTTAAACCCGCCTTAATAAGTTCTTTCGTTGAAAGTGTTTTTTCTCTCAGTTGAATAACATCCGCTCCACCCTTACAAAGTGCCTCGGCAATCTCTACTAAATCCTTTGATTTGGAACTCAATCTATCTATGATGGCATACAGATTGAATTCTCTCATATGCTAGTCTCTCAAGATAATAAACTCTGAATCTAATATATCTGATTTTCCCTGAAAGCGAAACATCAGATATCCTTGAAAGTTCTTCGAGAACCCTTACAGATTCCTTTATTCTCTGGATATTAGCAAAGAAAATATCTTCTAAATCTCTTTTGTATCTTTCAAGCGGAAAAATCCTGCCAATATCATTCATAACATTTCTATTCTTAAGTAATCTGGGAAAACCAAAGAGATTGGTTATCTTGGTTAATCTATGGCGCAAGGTCCTGAATTCCCTTGAAAGGTATTTATCCTCCAGGATAAACCTTGAGATATCCTCGCAAACCCTTAGTCCCTCTCTTGAACGGTTTAGATTGGCATCGGTTATCCTGAAAAACCACGTTGAATTGAGCCGGCGCTTACTAGGCACTATTTATTTATCCTATTTAAAATTCCGGTGGTAGAGTAGCCTTTTAAATATGGCAGACTAATAACCTTTCCACCATATGAATTTACAAATTCTCCACCCACAATCTTGTCAATACTCCAATCTCCGCCTTTTGCAAGAAAATCTGGTCTAATCATTTTTATAAGATCCCGAGGTGTATTTTCATAAAATATCACTACATAATCTACTACCCTGAGGGATGAGAGTATCTCTGCCCTTTCATTCTGATTAAATATGGGCCTCGAATCATCCTTTATTCTTTTAATGGATGAATCGCTATTTATACCAACGATCAATATATCTGCATACCTCTTTGCCTCCTCAAGGCTCCTGATATGACCAGGGTGGATTATATCAAAACAGCCATTTGTAAAAACAATCTTCTTATTTTCTCTTCTTAAAGTTGCTACAATATTTTTAAGTTTTTTTTGAGTAACTATCATACCTATGTAACTTTTACTCCCTCAGAATGGACTCTTCTATTAACTGGCAAATAAGGTGGCCTATCAATATATGGGCCTCTTGAATGCGGGGAGTGTCGTCAGAGGGAACCCTTATGGACAATTGTGCCAACTTAGCTAATCTTCCTCCATCTTTTCCTGTAAGGGCAATGGTATTAAGTCCTTTTGCTTTAGCCACTTTTATTGCTTCAATTACATTTTTAGAATTTCCGCTTGTTGATATGCCTACCGCAACATCTCCTTTTTGCCCAATTGCTTCAAGTTGTCTTGAAAAAGATTTGCTAAAGGCATAATCGTTGCTGATAGCGGTCAGTAATGAGGTATTGGTTGTTAGTGATATAGCAGGAAGAGGTCTCCTATCGTGGTAAAATCTACATACAAGCTCGGTTGCGATATGCTGGCAATCAGCTGCACTACCACCGTTTCCAAAGAGAATAGCTTTGTTGCCTCTTTTTAGGCAGCGTGTCAGGAGTTTTGCTGCTCTTATAATCTCAGCTAATTTTTTTTTAATAAGTTCTTCTTTTATCTTGTAACTATTTTCTATAATATTTGCAATTTTTTCTCTCATAATATTTAACCAAAAAATACCTTCGCAATACCATATAGCTCTAGGTCCACTGTTTTTAGTTTACTTACCGCGTTACTTAAGGGAACTTCTATTATCTTGTTGCCCTGCAGGCTAACCATCTGGCCAAATTTATTTGCTATAATCATTTCAACCGCTCTTACGCCAAAACGAGTTCCAAGCACCCTATCAAATGCGGAGGGAGTTCCACCTCTCTGGATATGACCAAGCACTGTCACCCGTGTCTCATAGCCTGTCTTTTTCTCTATTATACTGGCAAGCATATCCCCTATACCACCAAGCCTCACATGACCAAACTCATCGAGTTTCTCTTCCTGTGTTATTAAATCTTTATTGCTAAACTTGGCACCTTCTGCGACAACCACTATACTAAAAGTTTTCCCTCTATCATGTCTTTTTTTAATAAGACTGACTACCTCCTCAATATCAATCGGAATCTCTGGTATGAGGACGATATCTGCTCCACCCGCAATACCCGCCTCAACTGCAATCCATCCCGCATGTCTACCCATTACTTCAACAATCATAATTCTATGATGGCTTTCTGCTGTTGTATGTAATCTATCAATGGCTTCGGTTGCAGTATTTACTGCTGTGTCAAATCCAAATGTATAATCAGTACACGAAAGGTCATTATCTATTGTCTTTGGTATCCCTACTATTTTCAATCCCTCTTTTGAAAGTTTATCTGCAACTCCAAGCGTATCTTCTCCGCCAACAGCGATAAGCACATCAAGATTCAATCTTTTATAATTTTCAAGTAAATTTTTCAAATATTCTTCTTTTTTGTAGGGATTTGTTCTCGATGTTCCTAAGATTGTTCCGCCCTTTGGAAGTATTCCCGAAACAGATTGAAGGTCTAATTTCATCGTATCATTCTCAATAAGACCTTTCCAGCCGTTCTTTATCCCTATTACCTCAAGATTATACTCTAACGATTTTCTCACTACCGCCCTTATGACAGAATTTAAACCAGGGCAATCACCGCCTCCGGTCAAAATCCCAATCTTTTTTATCATCTATTTATACCCCCTTCCCATTTCTAAGACATAATATCATATGACCTAAAAGGAATACCCGACGCTTGGGATTTTTCTTTTTGTGGTTCTCTTTGAACTATCTTTGTAACATGAATCTTAACCACTATCTGCTCTTCAAGTCCTAACATCTCTTGGACCTTTGTTTTTATAAGACTCTGTATTTTTTCCGTAGCATCAGGTATATTTACATCTGCCCAAAGAGTGATGCGGCAGGATATATCAATACCTTTCCTCGTGGCTTTTACATATGAGCGCAGTTCTTTGATTTCACTTAGATGAGCGGATACCCGCTTTATAAAATCTTCTATAGCAGAGAGTGATATGGTAACCTGTCCATCAGGATTTAGAAATGCTATTGTCCTTTCCCGCTGAAACTTCATAAGTGCAAGTCTTGTCACAGAAAGACTGATAAAAATCATAAGGAAACCTACTCCACCAGAGGTAAGCCATAGGTTTGGTATGCTTCGTATATAATCAAAGATAGCACTTAGATCTATTATCTGTTTTAAATGAAAGGCATAGGCAATAAGCAAAGAACCAAGAACTATAAAGACAAAGGTATAGAACGCCAACACAATGCCACTAAATATTGACATAGTTTTTTCCTCCCTTAATTATTTTTTAACTGATTTTACTTCTTTTACATTAACGTTTATTTCTATTGGACTTAAACCCGCCATCCGTTCTAAAGAGGTTTTGACGTTTTCTTGGACCTTGGTTGCGATAAGGGGAATATTAGAACCATATTCCACTATTACAGATATACTTACCCTTATATCATTCTCATACACCTCAACCCTAACGCTTTTATTAAAGACTGCTCCACCCAAAATGGACCCAAAAAAATTTGAAACAAAACCCCTCTCCATATCTATAACACCCTCAACCTCTTTTGAGGCTATCGTAGCAATTTGGGCAATTACATTATTGTGGATTTTTATAATACCCAAATCTGTCTTTTTGTCTTTTTCTATCATTTGGCTCCTTCCTCAACAAAGGATTGAATAAAATTGGTACCTATCTGCCCCCTTAGAAATAATGGATCATTTACTATTCTTTTATGTAAGGATATCGTTGTTTTGATAGGTTCGATAATCAATTCATCCAACACCCTTTGCATCGTTTTTATGGCTTCATATCTTGTATTCCCATAGGTTATAAGTTTAGCTATCAGAGAATCGTAAAAAGAAGGGATGATATATCCTGCGTAAATATGGGTATCAATCCTCACTCCATGGCCTCCTGGGAGGTGCAACATCTCTATCTTGCCTGGGGATGGCATAAAACCATTGCTTGGGTCTTCTGCATTAATCCTACATTCAATTGCATGACCTGTTATTTTTATATTATCTTGATTAAAGCTTAGCCTTTCACCACTCGCTATCCTTATCTGCTCTTTTATCATATCTATTCCAGTGACCATCTCTGTAACGGGATGTTCAACCTGTATCCTCGTATTCATCTCCATAAAGTAAAAATTATTATTCCTGTCCAAAAGAAATTCCACTGTCCCCGCATTAACATAATTAGCTGCCTTTGCTGCCCTTATCGCCATATCCCCTATCTTTTTCCTTAATTTCTGGTCGATTCCACAGGAGGGCGACTCTTCAACAAGCTTTTGATGTTTCCTCTGTATAGAACAATCTCTTTCACCAAGGTGTACTATATGACCATACCTATCAGCAAGGATTTGAAATTCTATGTGGCGAGGGTTTTCAATACACTTTTCAATATAAACATTAGGATTGCCAAACGCCGCTTCTGCCTCAGCCTGTGCAGCAATAAGAGCCCCCTGAAGACTTATATCATTATGGGCTATTCTCATTCCTCTACCGCCTCCACCGGCTGCAGCCTTTATTATAACAGGGTATTTTATCCTCTGGGCTGTTTTTAGGGTCTCTTCCTTATTCTTTATCACATTAAGGCTTCCAGGAATTAAAGGAAGTCCTGCCTTTCTCATTGTTTCTTTGGCAGCCATCTTGTCACCTAAAAGCCTTACATTTTGTGAGGTGGGTCCAATAAACTTAATATTACATTCCTCGCATACCTCAGCGAAATGGGCATTCTCTGCCAGAAAACCATACCCCGGATGGATTGCATCCACATCTGTTATTTCAGCTGCGCTGATTATGTTAGAAATTTTAAGATAGCTGTTGCTTGAAGCAGAGGAGCCAATACATATTGCCTCATCTGCATACTTCACATGGAGTGAATCCCTATCTACCTCTGAATATATCGCAACAGTCCTTATGCCAAGTTCTTTGCATGCCCTTATTATGCGTACCGCTATCTCGCCTCGATTTGCTATAAGAATCTTTGAAAACATCTTAAATTGGCTCAATTAAAAATAAAGTTTGTCCAAACTCAACAGGATCGCCATTTTCAACCAGAATATCTTTTATCCTGCCCTTTAATTCTGATTTAATTTCATTCATAAGTTTCATAGCTTCTATGATGCATATTACCTGGCCAATCTCAATAATATCCCCTTTCTTAACATATGGGGGTGATTCTGGAGAGGGTGTACTATAAAACGTTCCTACCATAGGCGCCTTTATCTCAATTAACTTTGAAATCTCTGTTTCTTCTCTAAGATACTTCTTGGTCTCCTGAACTTGACCAGACTGCTCAATCAATATTTCTTTATCTGAGGCAGCAATTTTACTCTCTTTCTTTAATCTTATTTTAAAACCGTCCTTTTCCAACTCCAGTTCGGTTAGGTTATTTTCATTCATAAGGTTTATCATATCTTTAATCTCTTTTATATTCATCTTATATCCCCCTTGATACAAAAATTAACATCTCGAAACATACTCGCCGGTCCTTGTATCTACTTTTATCATATCTCCGCTCTTTATAAAAAGTGGAACAAGAATTGTTGCCCCTGTTTCAAGGACAGCACTTTTTGAATTACTCTTTGCTGAGTCACCCTTTAAACCCGGTTCAGTATATTCAACTTTTAACATAACAAATATGGGTACATTTACCTCAAGTAATCTTCCTTCATAGAATCGACCGGAAACCTCTAAATTGTCTTTTAAAAATTTAATGGATTCTCCTAAATCTCTTTCATCCAAAACAATCTCTTCGTAGGTTTCATGGTCCATAAAGTGGTAGGTGGTGCCTGATTTATACAAAAATTGAAGGATTCTTTCTTCTATAAACGCCTCCTCTATTTTTTCTCCTGCTCTAAAGGTTCTTTCTATCACCGTCTTTTGTTTAAAATTCTTTAGCTTGGTCCTTACGAACGCTCCTCCTTTCCCTGGTTTTACATGCTGGAATTCAATAATAGTATAAAGTTCGTTATCCAACTTGATCGTCATTCCATTTTTAAACTCATCTGTTGAAATCATCTGTCAACACCTCACATCCTGTTTTTGTAACAACTACCATATCTTCTTTCCTAAAGCCTGCTAAATTTGGAATATATATACCGGGCTCTATTGTAAAAACCATGTTTTCCTCGAGGCAATCTTTATTGTCTTTTGAAATCTTTGGCGCCTCATGGACTTCTATGCCAATGCCATGTCCCAGAGAATGTCCAAAAAATTTTTCTAATCCCTCGCCTTTTAAAAAATTGCGCACCCTTAATTCTATATCAGAAATCCTTACACCCGGCCTAATCTGATCAATAGCAATCTCTTGCGCCTTTGTGATAATAGAATAAAATTTTTTATAATAAAAGTTTATTTTACCCAATGAAAAAACACGTGTCAAATCAGAATTATATCCTGAAAATTTAACTCCAAAATCTATCAGAACCAAATCTTTCTTTTTCATAACTCTTTTTGTTACAATAGAATGTGGTATAACTGAATTGCTACTAGAAGCTACAATCGTTTTAAATGCACAGTCGTCTCCACCATTGGTTTTTATAAAATAATCAATCTTTGCAGCAAAATCTTTTTCGCTAATTCCGGGACATAGATTTCTTTTTATAAAATCTAGACAAGTAATTGCGATCCTAACGGTTCTCTTTATAATACCAATCTCCTTCGCTGTTTTTATCTTTCTAAAATTCTCCACGAGATTAACAGTAGGGATAAGCCTAGGTTTCTTTATAAACCTTCTTAACATTATATATTCTCTGTATGGCAGGTTTCCTGCCTCAAAACCCAATCTTTTTATTCTCAACTCATTGCATAAGTCAGATATATCCCTAGAGAAAGTACCTTTTGTCTGAATTATTTTAAAACCGTTAAGCTCCTTTTTTGCCTGAAGGATATACCTAAAATCGGTCAAAAAAAATTTATCTTTATGGGTTAAAAACAATCTGGACTCAGAGCCCTTAAAACCACTTAAATAAAAAACATTTTGCTCCTTTGTTATTAAAACTCCATCAAGATTTTCCTTTATCAATTCTTTAAGGATTAGGTCAATCCTATCATTCATTTTTTAGAAGCTCTATAATTCCCAAGAGAGCCAAGACATAGCTATTTTTGCCAAATCCGCATATCTGGCCTTTTGAAACGGGGGCAATTAAAGATTTCTGTCTAAACTCTTCCCTGCCGTAGATGTTTGAGAGATGAACTTCAATTGTTGGTATACCAACAGCAGAAATAGCATCCCTTATTGCTATACTAGTATGGGTATAGGCGGCGGGATTTATTATAATTGCATTAAACTTTTCCTTTGCCCTTCCAATAACTTCTACTATTTCACCCTCATGGTTTGACTGAATAATCTTTAGACTAAATCTATTTTTTTTTGCAATTTTTTCTAAGGTTTTGTTTATCTCTTCTATAGAATCAAAGCCATATATATTTGGTTCTCTTTCTCCAAGTAGATTTAGATTCGGACCATGTATTACAAGAATTCTTTTCATGAAAGCCTCCTTGTTACAACTTGATGTAAGAGGTTTAACTGATTTACCCCGTATCTCGTAAAGCCCCTCCTTCTTGCTTTCGCAAGAAAGCAGGGGGATGAAGGCTGTAGCCGATGAATTTTCTCCAAAACCTCATCCTTTAGGATGGGGTGCGGGGTTTACCTGTTAGAGAACTGTGTTTTCTAATACTAACATTTGATAGGATCTTAAAGCATTGTTAATTTTGTAAAGGCCCTGTTACGATCTCGTTGGTGGTTTTCTCTGGCAGGGTAAATTATTAATCCATCCTTGCCTCTTCAATAAGCATCACAGGAATATCGTCTTTGATCGGGTATTTTCTTTTGCATTTTGTGCACACTATCCATCCTTCTTTTAACTCCACTGAGACCTTGCAAACTGGGCAGGCAAGTATATCAAGCAATTCCTTATCTATCATCTTAACCCCCTTTTGGTTTTCATATTATTGTCTTATGATTTTTCATAGAGATATATATAACTCCACCGATAAGGCTTATTATTATTGTTAAGCCCAGATAAAGAAGCGAGATAGAAAAAGCAACTTCTGGGCTAATTATCCTACGTAAAAAGTAGACAAATGCCCCTTCCCTTACCCCAATTCCGTTTATAGATGGTAACATACTAATAACTGCGGACAAGGGTACAACCCAAAACAAATCCTTAAAACCTATTTGAAGATTCTTATCAATGGACTTACCTAACATAAGAAATATTAAGACTATTAAAATCTGAATCAAAAAAGAAACAAGAAATGCTTTTAAAAGAATTCTTCTATAATTCTTATAACTATTTATTGATTCATATATCTTTTTTAATTTTTCATTTAACTTAAACGGGCCTAGAAATTTCAAAATAAATGAGAATCTTCTGGCAAAATCTCTATTAAAAAGAAAAACCATCATAAATGAGACTAAAAATATAACGACGCCAGCTAAAGACAAGGCTATCCTATCATCTCTTGCATCTTTGATAAAGACGATAGCGGTAAACATAAAAAAAACTAAAGAAGTAATCCCGATAAGCCTGTCTACAAAAACAGTGGTAAAGGAAGATAATTTTTTATTTGTAGATTTGGACGCGTAATAACCCTTTGCCAGATCACCTCCAATAGACGAAGGAAAGAAATTGTTAAAAAAATAGCCTATAAAAGTTAATCTTGTAACCTCAATAAGAGAGAGTGAGATATCCTGAACCTTTAGAAGAAGTTTAAATCTCAGGGAGACTAAGATAGAAATTAATATAAATAGAATAAAAGAGACAATAAAAAAAGTTTTTTTTAAATTTACAATAAGGCTGAATATTTTCCCCATCTCTTCTCTCATTACAAATAATAATATACAAATGGCACTTATGCTAACAGCTATTCTAATTATTAAAAAAAGGTGTCCTCTTTTTAACATAATAAGCTTTCCTAAATGTTTTTTACAATAGCATAGAAAAATTTTTATGTAAAGATTTTTTTAGATTGCACCTTATTTTTTATAACCCTTCTTTTCACAAAAGCCCTTTTAAAGTAGCTCCAATAGGTAAGTACTGAATGAAACAGCTTAGGTCTAAAAAAAGAGGCGTATAACCAAATTTTCATTTCATATAAGATTATAAATGGGAGGTCAGCCAGAACATTTTTCAACAACTCATTCTTAATTAAAACAAGATACCTATTTCTTATAAAATAGACCTGCAGTTCGGGTGGAATATTTGGTAAAATTAAATTTTTTAAGAAAGGGATTTTTACTTGGTGCATTGTGGTTGTCCCCCTCCTATGGAAGCATATAGCATTAGGTATGTAAAGTGCCTTCCATCCAAAACTGTTAGCCCTCCAATTTAAATCTAAATCTTCAAAAAACATCCCAAAATCTTCATCGAAATATTCTCCGTATATGCTAATCTCATCCAACATATTTGTTTTTAAAAGACAGGCTGCTCCGCAGGCACCGAATATTATTTCTTTTTTAGAATATAAATTAAAATTTTCTTTCCTATATCCACGCTCTATCGGTCTTCTTGACTTGGATAGAACCTGTCCACAGGAATCAATAAACTTTCCATCATAGGAAAGGATTCTTCCGGTAAATATCCCTATCTTCTCATTGCTATTGTCAACATTGTTCATCAGCATTTCTAAAAAATCCTCTTTAAGTATAACATCATTGTTTAGGCACAGTATATATTCTCCCTTAGAGACTTTTATACCCTTATTTAGGCTTTTGGCAAATAATTCATTCTTGGAATTCCTTATAATTTTTATATTGTTATATTCCCTAAGAAATTCATATGAACCATCTGATGAATTATTATCTACAACAATAACCTCGATGTTTAAATAGGATTGTTTAAAAACTGAGATAAGACACTTTTTTAAATAAGTTTTCTTATTGTAATTTGGTATTATAATAGATACGAGTTTCTGGCCCATCTTTCCTTAGAATAATGAATTTTTGACATTGAAGGATATTATCTATAATAAAATAGAATCTGTTTTAAATTCATATAAAAGATGTGAGGCAGATATTTTTTCTCTTTTCCTTCTGTCTATTTTTCTAAATCCTTCCATATCATCAAAAACATTTCCCTTGCCTAACTCTATCTTTTGGTCAATATTCTATATATCTTTTTTGGGGACGATAACCTTAGACGAAAATCCCTTTTTTTATTATAAAGTATCCTTGATTAAATAACAAGCTTGCTAAAACCTCGGACAAAATAATAAAAAGGGGCAGACTACCAAAGGGAACCAATACTCTTTTAAAAAACATCTGATTTTTCAAAATAAAGAATATATGGCGGGTATAATGAGTTGGTTAGAGATCAGGCAAATAAAAAAACTTAACATAACAAGAATAATGAGGAGAGGTAAAAACCACCATTTTTTATTTTCTCTCATAAGGATAAAAAGAGATACAAGCATCTCTTAATTTTTTAAAATAAGGGATAAATCTATTGTTTATTTTTCTTAGAATTGAATATAATCTTCCGCTTTTTGAATATTCTTGGCGTTGATTTGAATATATCACATATTACTTTTAGAGTATATCTATTTATGAAAGAAATATAGATGAGTCGCAATACATCGTAGCTCAAAATAAAAGGAAGATTCATTAAAAGAGAATTTATCTTTTCATTTTTAAGTAGTAAAAATATTCTATTCCGAAAAGAGAGATATTGAATATAATCTCTATTGCAGTTTGAACTATTTCTAAAATGGTAACCTATTGCATCTGGTATAAAGATTGCCCTCCATCCTTTATGTTGTGCCCTCCAGGCTATATCAAAATCCTCTACCAAAAAAAAGAAATCATTATCGAAATATTCTCCAAAATGTTTTATCTCATCAAGCATCTCTTTTTTATATACTGCTGCAGCAGCGCATGGACCTAAAATATATCTACGAGAATTAAAATTATCATTAACCCTTCCTTGTCCAATATCAAAAAGCCTTCTTGATTTTGATAGGTACAACCCGCAGGAATCAATATGTTTAAGGTCAAACTTCAAGAGTTTTCCTGTTGCCATACCCACCCTTTTTAAATCGGATATTACATCAACTATATTTTTTATATAATTTTTGTCAAGATATACATCTGGATTTAAAGTTAAAATAAATTTTCCTTTTGCTACTTCTATAGCTTGGTTGTTAGCCATACAAAAACCGAGATTTTTTTTATTTGCAATTAGCGTAATTGTAGGATAATTTTCTTTTATAAAATCTACTGTACCATCGCAAGAATCGTTATCAACTGTTATCACCTCAAAATTTGAATAGGTCTGATTATATACAGACTCAAGACATCTTTTTAAAAAACTCAATGAATCTTTGGAAACAACTATTACTGATACCTCTGGCATATTAAGACCTTATCAATTTTCCGGCCTGCCCCTCACTTTGTTCGGGATGGTGAGCATAAGCGAACTAAGGGCAGGAGTTTGTTTGAAATTGATACTAAGCAGCCGTGCTCCATCTGCAACCTGCTCATTGACTTTCGCTCGGAATGGTATGCATGGGTCAACCAAAGGGTGCGGTTTTGTGGCTGCGAATGTATAAAGAATAATATCGGGAAAAGCATTATAATCTATCTATTATGTAGACCCAGAATTTTAAATCATATAATTCTACTTATAGAATTCTCCACCATTTTTATAATGATATCTTTTTCTTTTAAGTCTCGCTATCCTCATGTTACAGAATTAATTGTTTAGCGATAGACTCTCCATCAAGTATAGCATCTTCCATAGTCATATATTTCCATCTGCCGTATCTACCAATCATAAATATGTTATTTCTTTTTAGGTAATCCGTTATACGCCTTAGCGCTTCGGCATAACACCTGTCGTATATTATATACCCATACTTGATATCAACTATATCTTTAACGATAAGGTTGTCTCTGGACGTTATAAGACCTATTCTTAATAAATCCTCAATTATTCTCTCCACTATAATTCTTTTATCCACAGGCGTTGAATTGGAATATGAAACCTCTGCATAAATCGAATAGCAATCTTTTTTAGCCATAAAATCTGAAAAGTTAGAATAAAAACCTACTCTAAAAAAAACAAAATCTCTTTCAGGAAAGTATATCCAATGTTTATTAGATAATTCCTTTCCCTTTATTCCTAGATTTAAGTTAAATATTGAATTAAATTTTAGACCCTTAAAAGCCTCTTTTATGCACTTGGGCATATCCTCCTGTATCATATCCTTTAATTCAATGAGGGGAACTGAAAGGATAAGTTTATCATATTCGCATCCTCTTCCGTCACTAAATTCTATGACCTTTTTCTTTGGATAAATCCTCATTAACTCCATATTGAGATGTATCTTTTTAACATATCTTGTAAAGGCTTTGACAAGACAAGCTATACCACCCGAGGATGGGTATAGAAATCTCGCATTATATCCTATCAGTTTAGGGTAATTTCTAAGGGCCCCGGAAACAACATCAGAAATTGTTGGAATTGGGATAAAACCATCTATCCAGTCGCAGGTAAGATTCTTTAGATGGACTATCCAGAACTTTTCATTGTAAGGAATCATAAAATATTTAGCTATACCGCTACCAAAATTATGATAAATCCATTGATTAAAATTCGTCCTTAGGATTTTCGTATTTGAATTTTGTAGCCTTGCTTTAATAAATTCTATTACACACTCTCTTTTTATAGAATCTGGCAAACCGAAGGTATTCATTTGGAAAGGATATCTTGTAAATTTTCCAAAAGAATAAACATAGGAATTTCTAAAAAGGCATCTTAAATTCTTCCCAAGAAATTTCTTTATTAGGTCTCTGGTATATTTTTTTTTGAGATGCAGGAGAT
>VGKN01000003.1 GCA_016867055.1 Candidatus Omnitrophota bacterium | reverse complement strand
AATCCCAAAAAGAATTAGATGCTACACCTCTTATCTTCTTAAAAATAAGAATATAATTGTAACCCTTTTAATTAATAAATCCACACCAGTGAAGGAATACTTCATTAATGCTATTGCTGATAGTTCATCACCACAACATGAATTCGCAGCAGAGGTTTTAGGGTTATTAGGCGATAGAGAGGTTACCCCTTATCTTGTCAATGCTATCAGAGGTAAGGACTATAATGTGCAACTTCAAGCAATAAAGGCTTTAGGACAACTTAGAGATAAATCTGCAGTTCCTGCGCTGGTAGGATTTTTTGAAGAGAAGTTTTTATTTAAAAAGCCCAAGTTTCTTAATCTATTTGATAATTTAGAATAAATTCCCTTTTTAGAAATTATGTACCCCGCTCCCTGTAAAGCCCCATGCTTTAGAACGGGGAGCAGGGTTTACTTATACGGAGGTTTAAATGGGTGAGTTTATAGGAAGAGAAAGGAAGGCAAGGAGATGTTATGGTTTTGATGAGATTGCCCTTGTGCCAGGTTCTATTACTATAAATCCTAATGAGGTAGACACAAATTGGCAGATAGGCTCAAAAAAATATAAGGTGCCCATAATGGCAGCAGCCATGGATGGAGTGGTAGATACCAAATTTGCCATAAGGATGAGTAAATTAGGTGGGCTAGCCGTTTTGAACCTTGAGGGTATCCAGACAAGATATAAGAACCCTGACGAGGTTTTAAAAAAGATAGCAAGGGCATCAAATGAAGAAGCAACAAAACTTGTTCAGGGCATATACCTTGAGCCTATAAAGGAAAAATTAATATCTGTAAGGGTTGAAGAGATTAAAAAGGCAAATGCAACCTGCGTGATTAGCACTATACCCCAAAGGGCTGAGCGTTTTGGCGCAATAGCCCAGGAGGCAGGTGCTGATATATTTGTGGTTCAATCTACCGTTACCACCGTAAGGCATATATCCAGCGAATACAAGGTACTTGATTTCTACAAATTCTGTAAGCAAATGAAAATACCTGTGATAATAGGAAACTGCGTAACCTATAATACTACCTTAGAGTTGCTTGATACTGGTGCATCTGCCATACTTGTGGGTATTGGTCCCGGTGCCGCATGTACTACGAGGGGTGTTTTAGGTATAGGCGTTCCACAGGTAAGCGCTACTATTGACGCAGCGGCTGCTAGAGATTTTTATTATAAGAAGAAAGGGAAATATATTCCTATAATAACAGATGGTGGTATGCGCACCGGAGGAGATATCTGTAAGGCATTTGCCTGTGGCGCTGATGCGGTAATGATAGGCTCTGCCTTTGCAAGAGCCAAAGAGGCTCCTGGCAGAGGATATCACTGGGGTATGGCAACCTCTCACACCAATCTTCCGCGTGGCACGCGTATTTATGTAGGAACAACAGGAACGCTTGAAGAAATCCTATTTGGTCCTGCAAGAACAGATGATGGTTCTCAAAATCTAATAGGCGCTCTTCAAACCTCAATAGGGAACTGTGGAGCAAGAACAATAAAAGAAATGCATTTTACCGAGATTATAATAGCCCCCTCAATCCAAACCGAAGGCAAGATTTTTCAGGTTGTGCAAAGGGTGGGAATGGGAAAGTAAAAGGAAAGGTTTAGGCTGAGATTGAGGCTGAGAAGATTCTTAACCTAAACCTTAACCTCAACCTTCTTTAGTTCAAGAATGAAAGAAGTTGTAGTTGTTTTAGATTTTGGTTCTCAGTATAATCAGTTGATAGCCAGGCGTATAAGGGAAAAAAAAGTCTATTCAAGAATCCTACCCTTTAATGTAGATTTTAAGACCTTAAGGCAGCTTGCTCCAAAAGGTATTATATTATCCGGAGGTCCTGCCAGCGTATATCAAAAAGGAGCGCCTAGGATAGATAAGCGTATATTCAAATTGGGTATTCCGATTTTAGGTATCTGTTATGGTATGCAGGCGATGGTTTATGCCTTAGGAGGGAGGGTTTCACCAACTCAAAAAAGAGAATATGGTTCTGCAACCTTGTTTATAGATGATGCGAAGGACCTTTTCTTAGGCATTCCCCAAAAAATTACCTGCTGGATGAGCCATCAGGATATAGTTGAGCGCTTGCCAGAAGGTTTTGAGAGGCTTGCCCATACAGATGATACCTTATTTGCAAGTATTGTGGATAGAAAAAAGAAATTATTTGGTGTGCAGTTTCATCCTGAGGTTGCGCATACGCAGTACGGCTCTGATATAATTGAAAATTTTTTGTACAAGGTATGTGAATGTATCGGGCTTTGGACAATGGAGTCATTTATAGAAGATGCTACAAAAAAGATAAGGCAGACGGTTAGAAAAGGAAAGGTGCTCTGCGCCCTAAGCGGAGGCGTAGACTCCTCTGTCACAGCGGCTCTTTTTAACAAGGCAATAGGCAGAAAACTTTTCTGTATATTTGTGGATAATGGTCTTTTAAGAAAAAACGAAACCAATATACTGAGATATATTTTCGTAAAAAAACAGGGGATAAATCTTAAGATAGTAAATGCCAGCAAAAGATTTTTATCGCATCTTAAAGGTGTGACTGACCCCGAGGAAAAGCGTAAAATTATAGGGAATGAATTCATAAAGGTCTTTGAGGAGGAGTCAAAAAACCTTGGTAAAATAAAATTTTTAGCTCAAGGCACACTCTATCCTGATATTATTGAAAGCACCTCAAGCTTTGGTGGACCCTCAAGCACAATTAAGACTCATCACAATGTGGGAGGGCTTCCGAAAAGGATGAAACTCAGGCTTATTGAACCATTAAGGGATCTCTTTAAGGATGAGGTCAGGGTTTTAGGAAAAAAACTTGGGCTTCCCGATAGCATTGTCTTGAGACACCCCTTTCCAGGGCCCGGGCTCGGAGTTAGAATCATAGGTGAAATAACAACCGAAAATATTAGAATCTTAAGAGAGGCGGATGAGATAGTAATAGAGGAGATTAAAAAGGCGGGATTATACAAGTCTATCTGGCAGTCCTTTGCGGTTTTACTTCCCATAAAAAGTGTTGGAGTTATGGGTGATGAGAGGACATATGAAAAGGTAATTGCAATAAGGGCGGTTGAAAGTGTGGATGGTATGACAGCTGACTGGGTGAAAATGCCTTATGAGGTTTTAAACAGGCTCTCAAACAGGATAATAAACGAGGTAAAAGGTGTAAACCGCGTCGTCTATGACATATGCTCAAAACCACCTTCAACGATTGAATGGGAATAGAGAAGGTAGTTATTGGTTATTATGTTATTAGGAATAAGTAAAAATGGGAAGTGTCCCTAATTTTTAAAGGCAACCAATTCTTGGAGCGAGCATAAGGAGCGCAAGGAGTAGGTTTATGAGGCGAGGCTTCTCCGTAAGTAACAAAAATCCTAGCCCCTTTAAGGGGATGGGGGTGCTTGTAGGAGAAGGCAAGCCGAATGCTCCGAGCACCGCAAGCAAGCGGAAAGAATTGCGTTGCTTAGGTTGGCAAGAAAACGCCGAAGCAAGGGAGTTAAAAAAATGGGAAGTGTCCCTAATTTTTAACTTGTAACTGTCAACCGTTAACTGTGAACTGATTTACAATGCCTCACTCTGACTTTATCCATCTTCACCTCCATACGCAGTATAGCCTGCTTGACGGCGCCTGCCTTTTGGATGAATTAATAAAACTTGCGCGGGAGTATAAGTTTAACTCCCTTGCTATGACAGACCATGGCAATATGTTCGGCGCGATAGAATTCTATCAAAAGGCTATAAAGGCAGGCATAAAACCTATTATAGGCTGCGAAACCTATATTGCCCCTGGCTCGCGGTTTGAAAAAACAACCAGCCAGATAAAGGAGGCTTCATTTCATCTTATATTACTCGTAAAGGATGAGACAGGCTATAAGAACCTGATAAAACTGGTAAGCGCGGGCTATCTAGAGGGTTTCTACTGGAGGCCGCGAATTGACAAGGAGATTCTGGCAAAATATTCAGAGGGGCTTATTTGCCTAACCGCCTGTCTTCAAGGGGAGATTCCATACCTGCTACTCCAGGAAAAAAAAGAAGAGGCTATTGGGGTGGCAGGATTTTTTAAGGACATCTTTAAGGAGGATTTTTATCTGGAACTTCAGGATAATAAACTTGAGGACCAGTTTAAGGCTAATAAGGGACTTATTGAAATTTCAAAAAAGACAAACATTCCTCTTGTAGCCACAAACGATGTCCATTATCTCTTAAGGCAACATGCGCTTCCCCATGAGGTTTTGCTCTGCATACAAACCCAGACGACTATAGATGACCCACAGCATTTAAGATTTGAAAAGGATGAATTTTATCTAAAGAGCCAAGAAGAGATGAAACTTGCATTTAAAGAGTTACCGGAGGCGATTTCTAACACCGTGCATATTGCTGAAAGATGCAACCTTGAGTTAGATTTTACAAAAACATACTTACCTCATTATGCACCGCCGGAGGGGAAAACCCGTGAGCAGTATTTAAGAGAACTTTGTAGAGAAGGGCTTTCAAAAAGATATGAAAATGTAGACCCTGAATCTGCGATGAAGATTTTAGAAAGGCTTGATTATGAACTCAATGCCATTAAACAAGCAGGGCTTACAAGTTATTTTCTTATTGTATGGGATTTTGTAAATTATGCAAAGAAAAATTGGATTCCTGTTGGGCCTGGGAGAGGCTCTGCCGCAGGAAGTCTTGTGAGTTATTGTCTGGGAATAACGGATATTGACCCTTTGAAATATCATCTTTTATTTGAGAGATTTTTAAACCCGGAAAGACAAAATCTACCTGATATTGACATTGATTTTTGCTATGAGAGACGGCAGGAGGTGATTGATTATGTTACAAAAAAATACGGCGAGTATAATGTAGCTCAGATTATAACCTTTGGCACAATGCAGGCACGAGCAGCTGTTCGGGATGTAGGGCGCGCCCTTAATATACCCTATGGTGAGGTAGATAGGATTGCTAAACTCATTCCATTTGACCCAAATATGACATTGAGAACTGCCTTGGAGCAGGAACCTGAGCTTAGGAATTTGTACAAAACTGAGGAGAGGGTCAAGAGATTAATAGATATCGCAGGTATATTAGAGGGTCTAAGCAGGCACGCCTCTACTCACGCTGCAGGGGTGGTGATAAGCGAAGCTCCGCTTACAGAGCATATCCCCTTATTTAAGACAGCTGATGGACCTGTGACCACCGGTTTTCCTATGGAGTCTTTGGAAAAGATAGGGCTTCTTAAGATGGATTTTCTGGGCTTAAAAACCCTCACGGTTATCAATGAGACTGTGAAGATAGTAAAAAGAGTAAAATCCATTGACATTGATATAGATAAGATTTCACTTTCCGATGAAAGGACATATAAACTTCTTGCAAGCGGTGAAACATTGGGAGTATTCCAGCTTGAAAGTTCTGGCATGCGAGACCTTCTTAAAAAGATACAGCCTGAGAAATTTGAAGATATAATAGCCATATTGGCTTTGTATAGGCCCGGTCCTTTAGGAAGCGGAATGGCAGATGATTTTATAAAGAGAAAGCGTGGAAAGATACAGGCTAGATATGACCATAAATTGCTCGAACCAATACTAAAGGATACATACGGTATTATTTTATATCAAGAGCAGGTTATGATGATAGTGAGTGAACTTGCAGGTTTTTCCTTAAGTGAGGCTGATACCCTCCGAAGGTCAATGGCTAAAAAAGAACCGGAGATTATGGAGAGGCTAAGGAAACTATTTATAGATGGCGCAAAGAGGAACAAGATAGAAGAACGTATAGCAGAGAAGATTTTTAACCAGATTGAGTACTTTGCAGGATACGGCTTTAACAAAAGTCACTCTGCGGCATATGCACTCATTTCTTATAGAACCGCCTATTTGAAGGCGAACTTTCCTGTTGAATTTATGAGTGCCCTTCTTACAAGTGAAAGAGAGAACATAGATAAAGTGGCATTGTATAAGGAAGAGACTGAAAGGATGAATATAAGGGTTCTCCCTCCAGATGTAAACGAAAGCTTCGCTAAATTTACTATGATAGGTAACTCTTCTATTAGGTTTGGTTTGGCAGCAATAAAGAATGTAGGTCAGGGTGCGATTGACTCTATAATTAAAGCCAGGGAGAAGCTTGGGAAATTTGAGTCTATCTATGATTTTTGCGAAAGGGTTGATTTAAGACTTGTAAATAGAAAGGTTCTCGAGAGCTTTATTAAATGCGGTGCTTTCAGTAGTTTTAACCTATATCGCTCTCAGCTTATGGCAATACTTGATGAAGCCTTGGATATGGCTCAGAGTTTACAGAGAGACAAGCAAAACGGGCAGATGTCCTTATTCAGCAGCACCTTCCGCGAGGATTTGAGATTTAAAAGCCACCTTAGACAGATACCCAATCTCAAAGAATGGCCAGAGAAGCAACTCTTGGCATTTGAAAAGGAAATGCTGGGTTTTTATATAACTGGACATCCACTTGCAAAATTTGAAAGGTTACTTAAGATGTTTACCTCTTGTTCAACCAAAAATCTAAAAACCCTAAAAGAGGACCAAGAGGTATCAATCGGTGGCATAATAAATAAAGCAAAGCACACCTTAACAAAAAAGAAGGCCGAGAAGATGGCAATAATAAACCTTGAGGATATGGAAGGAATGATTGAGGTTCTGGTATTTCCTGAGGTGTATAAAAATGTAGAGCAGATATTAAGAACAGACGTCATAGTAATAGTAAAAGGAAAACTCTCTTTAAGGGATGAAATCCCTAAGGTTATTGCAGGTGATGTAGTTCCTATTGAAGAGGCTAAAACCCAACTTACAAAGTCAATTTTTATTAATATGTTGCCCACAGGGGTTGATGAAGATTTATTGAGCAAACTTAAACTCCTCTTATTGAAACATCAGGGAAACATACCTGTATTTATAAGGTTAAACTTTCCTGACAGTTCTACTAAGATATTGGTAGAAAAGGATTATTATGTAAAACCCACAGATTCTTTCTTGGAAGAGGTGGAATCCCTTTTAGGGGAAGGGGTTGTAAACTTTGATACAAAAAATCAGTTATTTCTTTAGTCAAATATTCCAATTCGTAATATCTTATTCTTGTCGTTAGCTTGAGTTCCTTGAGTTCATAGAGCTGTTAGATTTTAACTTAACTAACTCAATAAACCGTAGTTACTAAGTTACTTTTTCACAATCACTTTTTCTCATTTTTCTTGACAATCCCTTTTTATATTCATATAATAATTTAACATATTTAAATTCAAATAGTTATGATGGATAAGCCCATTTTAAGAAAAATTGAGCATATCAAAGAATTTTTGGAACTCTGGGTGAAGTTTCACCAGATGTATAAATCTGCTCTAAACAAACAGAGTATAACTCCCGAGGAAGAGGATAATTTTCTGCAAACCAAGAGTCTTATTGCAAGAAGGTATCAGACCCTTATGGATGAACTTGAGATTAAGCCCACAATGGAAGACAGGACCATGGATGTAATCGGTTCAATACTCTCTCTTGATTCTGTTTCAAATATCTCAGATATGCAACTTAAAAAATTGGAAAATGACTGGCATAATTCATTCCTTTTGCTTAATCGTTTTTTGGGAAAACTTGAGGCTGATAAATCTGAGGCAAGGAAAACTTCTTCTTTAGCGGTACTTAAGGAAAAATTTTTGAATATCTTACTTGTGATTTTGCTTTTTACTATGATCTTTTTAATTGCCTATATTATTGCGAATTTTCTTAGAATAAAAGGGATTTTAAAATGAGGAGGTTTATATGACTAAGAAAGATATAGTTATGAGAATAGCGGAGGAGACAGATCTTAAGCAGATAGATGTGAAAAAGATTGTGCAAAAGACCCTGGACTGTATAATTGATAGTCTTGCAAACGGCGAGACCGTGGAACTACGTAATTTTGGTGTCTTCAAGGTAAAATCAAGAAAAGCACGCCGCGGAAGAAATCCCAGAACAGGAACTGAGGTGCCGGTTCCTCCTAAGAAGGTGGCAATATTTAAGCCAGGTTTAATAATGAAAGCCAGGATAAAATAAACCTAGTCCAATAACCACAGTTCTTCTCCCCTCTTATGAATACTAAGGATTTTTGTTAATCGAGCTATGGAGATAAAATCAGTTCGTGGAACCAAAGACATCCTACCTGATGAGATAGAAAAATGGCAGAATATAGAGCATATTTCTCGTCAGATATTTAGTCTCTATGGTTTTAAAGAGATAAGAACCCCAATAATCGAGAATGCAAATCTCTTCAAACGCTCTATAGGCGAGACAACCGATATTGTAGAAAAAGAAATGTACACATTCCAGGATATAAAAGCAAGGACTATTTCTTTAAGGCCTGAGGCAACCGCTTCCATCGTAAGGGCATACATTGAAAATAATCTTGATAAAAAAGAAGGTTTTGTGAAACTGTACTATATAGGCCCGATGTTTAGGGCAGAAAGACCTCAAAAGGGAAGGCAAAGGCAATTTCACCAGCTTGGGGTTGAGGCTATAGGTTCATACAGCCCATTCCTTGATACAGAGATTATCTTATTATTGAATAGGTTGTTAAAAAATTTAAGCATAACAAATTTTGTATTAAAGATTAACAGCCTTGGCTGCTCGGAGGATAGAAAGAACTTTACTGTGGTGCTAAAGGAAAATCTTAAAAAACATTTAAAGGGGTTATGCGAAGACTGTAATAGTAGATTTAATAGGAACGTGTTAAGAATCCTTGACTGTAAAAAGGAGTCCTGCAAGAAAATTGTAAGAACAATGCCGAAGATAACCGATAATCTATGCAAGGAGTGTGTATCACACTTTAATTTATTTAAGGATATGCTAAAAGAGCACTCGGTTAATTTTACCGAGGATAAGACTCTTGTGAGGGGACTTGATTATTATACAAAAACAGTTTTTGAGGTTATCCATCCTTTACTGGGCGCTCAGGATGCCATCGGCGCAGGTGGAAGATATGATAATTTAATTGAACTTTTTGGTGGTCCAAGAATAGGCGCAATTGGTTTTGCCTTGGGAATTGAAAGACTTTTTTTGGCTTGTGATTTAGACAAGATAACATATAAGGATACTAAGCCCTGTATCTATTTTGCTAGTATTGGAGAACCTTGCTATAGAGAGGCGTTTAGTTTGGCGGAGAAGTTAAGGTCAAATGGAGTAAGGGCAGAGGTTGATTATGAAGGAAAGTCACTAAAGGCACAGATGAAGGAGGCGGATAAACTTAATGTTTCAACCGTTGCCATATTAGGCGAGGACGAGCTTAAGAAAGGCGAGATTATCCTAAGGGATATGAAAACCTCCTCACAAAAAAGTATAAAGATAGAAAAATTATTGGATGCGATTTTATTGGCATAAACAAATGCAGGCTAAGGTTAAGGCTGAGGCTGAGAAATATCTTAACTACTTGTTAGCAGTGTATATAATTAGGTTAAGTCTCTCGGTTATGGTAAGGAGGCCCGTATCGTCTGACGGATACGTTGTTCGGCCAATAAGACCTAAGACGTAACCCAAATACGAATAACGAAACAGGCATCGTAACCCTAACCCTTGGGCGATAAACAAAATTGAATTATGCACATCCCTCAACTACTTAACCTGAACTTCAACCTTGTTCTTAAGGATTACTAAAATGTTTCGTACTCATAATAATGGCGAGTTGAATTTAAAATACCTGAATAAACAGGTCAGGCTATGTGGCTGGGTGCATTCCACAAGAGACCATGGCGGACTGATTTTTATAGATTTAAGAGATAGATATGGAATAACCCAGATAGTTTTTAATCCCCAATTAGATAAAGCGCTTCATAACGAGGCGCAATTATTAAGAAATGAGTTTGTGATAATGGTTGAGGGTGAGGTTAAGCAGAGACCTAAAGGGACAGAAAACCCAAAGATTCCTACAGGAGAGATTGAGGTTATTGCAAAGTCTTTAAAGGTATTAAATAGCTCTCTTACACCGCCCTTTGAGATATCAGAAACCACAGAGCCCACCGAGGAATTAAGATTAAAATACAGATACCTTGACCTAAGGAGATATCCTTCAGCAGAAAAAATCTTTTTCAGGCACAGGGTTATTAAATGCATCAGGGATTTTTTGGACAAGGATGGGTTTGTTGAGGTGGAGACCCCTTTTCTTACGAAATCCACACCAGAAGGCGCTAGAGACTACCTTGTTCCCAGCCGGCTTAATCCGGGTAAATTTTTTGCCCTTCCACAATCTCCCCAATTGTTTAAACAGTTGCTTATGGTAGCAGGTTTTGAGAGATATTACCAGATTGCCAAGTGTTTTAGGGATGAGGATCTGCGCGCCGACAGGCAGCCAGAATTTACCCAGTTAGATATTGAAATGTCGTTTATTGACGAAGAGGATATTTTTCGTCTTATAGAAGAACTCGTGGTTAACCTGCTTGGGCAAACCCTTAATATTGAGATTAAAAAGCCATTCTTAAAAATTACCTATCAGGATGCAATAAATAGATACGGCACAGATAAGCCTGATACGAGATTTGACATTGAGATAGTTGACCTAACCAACGAATTGAAGGATTCCGAACTTAAAATTTTTAGAGAGTGCGTTGGCTCTGGAGGAAGGATTAAGGCTATATTTACACCCTCCCCTGAGAAATTTTCCAACAGTGACATAGATGAGCTCATAGAGATTTCAAGACAATCTGGGGCGGCTGGTCTTACCTACTTTAAACTCCATAAGGAAGAAATTTTCTCTCCGATTAAGAAATATGTACCACAAGAAAAATTTAAGGAATTGCGGAAAAAATACTTTCCTAATAAAGATACTCTTTGTTTAATAATCGCCGACAAGGGAGAAATTCCTTCAATTGCTTTAGGTCTAATGCGCTTAAAGGTTGCCCAAAAGTTAAACCTTATTAATAACGAAGCATTTAATTTTTTATGGGTGACCGAATTTCCCCTTTTTTCATTCAACAAGGAAGAAAATAGAATTGAATCTGAACATCATCCCTTTACCTCTCCACAAGATGAGGATATAGCCAATTTAGAAAATGACCCCTTGTCCATTCGCTCAAAGGCATATGATCTGGTTTTAAATGGGATGGAGATAGCAAGCGGGAGTATAAGGATTCATAATAACAAACTCCAAAAGAGAATCTTTAAATTGATAGGTTTATCTGAAGAGGAGGCGCAGAAGAGATTTGGGTTTCTACTTGAGGCTTTTTTGTATGGCGCACCACCCCATGGCGGGATTGCCTTTGGGCTGGATAGGCTTATAGCCATTTTGTCTAAATGCGATACAATTCGTAGCGTTATAGCCTTTCCTAAGACCCAGAAGGCAATATGTCCTTTAACCAGCGCACCCTCGGAGGTGGATGAGAGACAACTGAAAGAGTTAAATATAAAGATAAGGGAATAGGTTTAGGTTAAGGGTTATCTTCTCAACCTCAACCTTAGCCTTAACCTATTTAAGTTATAGTTAGGGGATTATATTTGGAAAAGAATTTCAAATTTCATAATGACCACGAAGCAACAATCCTTTTAGGAAAGCATGATGAGAATATTAAATTAATAGCAGATGAATTGTCTGTAAAGATTGTTGTAAGGGCGGAGAATCTTACAATAAGCGGTGATGAAGATAATGTGAATAAGACATCAGAGTTAATAAACGAACTTTTTATTATAATCCGAAATGGAGCCTACCTTAGAAAGAGTGATATAGCATATGCCATAAAATCTATAAAAGAAAACAAGGCCTTGGAGTTTTCCAACATATACCTTGACAGAATAGAAATCTCATCTAAAAAACGCTTTATAACTCCAAAAACGCCTGGACAAAAGGCATATGTAGATGCTATGAGGGATTACGATATTGTATTTGGTATAGGGCCTGCTGGAACAGGAAAGACCTATCTTGCGATGGCGATGGCTGTCTCAAGTCTGAAGAAACAGGAGGTAAGCCGTATAATACTTACAAGACCAGCGGTTGAAGCAGGAGAGAAGCTCGGCTTTTTACCCGGCGACCTTGAGGATAAGGTAAGCCCATATCTTAGGCCCTTGTACGATGCATTATATGATATGATGGAGGTGGATATGATAAGGAGGCATCTGGAAACTGGTGTGATTGAGATAGCACCCCTTGCATATATGAGAGGTCGTACCTTAAACGATTCTTTTATTATCTTAGATGAGGCGCAGAATACTACCTCCGAGCAGATGAAGATGTTCTTAACAAGACTTGGCTTTGATTCAAAAACAGTAATAACAGGCGATATTACCCAGGTAGACCTTCCGCAGGATAAAATATCTGGGCTGATTCAGGTACAGAGTCTTCTTAAGGATATTGAAGGCATAAAATTTATTTATTTCTCCGGCCAGGATGTCGTCAGGCACGAACTCGTGCAGGAGATAATAAAGGCATATGAGAAATTAAATCGTTGATTTATAATGAATAGAATTTTTTTTAAAAAGGTAGTCCCAAAGGAATACCTCATAAGGTTCTTTATAATAATATTTTTCTTTGTATCAATAGTCTTCATCTTGTTATATGGTACTAATACAAGAGGAGAATTCTTTAAAGAGGGAGATATCTCTCCCAAAGATATCTATGCGCCTCACCACATTATTGTTCAGACTGAAATAGACCAAACAGCAACTAACCGTTTGATAGAAGAGAGATTAAAAGAACAACCCACCTACTTTATAAAATCTGAGAAAACAGGCGAGCTGGTTCTTGAAAACATAAACAGTCTTTTTGATAATGCAAGGTCGTTACAATCTTCACAGGAACCTCTTCCGGAGAAGATTACGAAACTTAAACAATCAATAGGCGTGCCTATAACAGAAACAACGTTAAGATCCTTGCTTGAGTATGACAACATAGAGGATTTAAAGGCAAGGACTGCCCAGGTTTTGAATGAGATATTGAATTCTCTTATAGTCAAGGAGGAGGATAAGAAATTATTAAAAACACAGAATAAGGACGCTGTTATAGTGTATGATGAGTCCAAAAAGACAGAACAGACATTTTCTTTAGAAAATCTACTTTCCCAAAACGATATCAAGGATTTTGTAAAAGGCCTAAAAACTTTTAATACCCTTTTTGACCCAAGGATAAAACAGCCTATAATTGAGATTATCGCTGCAAATATACAGCCAACCATATATTTTGATGCCTTGCTTAACAAGGAGAAACAGGAGATTTTATTAAAAAAAATACCCCCTATCTACAAACAACTTGATATAAAAAAATATGAATTGATAATTGAAAAGGGTAGAAGGTTTGCCAAGGAGCATATCTTAATTCTGAAACAACTTTTTAGGTCTGAGACACCCTATGTTTATTTAAGAAAAGTACTGGGCATGGTTATGGTGGTGTTTATGTTAATTTTTAGTTTTCTTTTTTATTTGAAAGTTTTTGAAAAGGAGTTTTTTTCTCAACAAAAATTTCTTATTCTAGTATTGTCAGTTACAATCTTGCTTGTACTTACCGGCAAACTCATAAGTTTCTCAGGCCTCTCTGTGTTTATTACACCCATTCCATTTGGTGCAATGTTGATAAGTCTACTTATGGGACATAGAATAGCACTTGCCTCTGGTTTTTTAATAAGTATCTTATCGGGATTTTCAAGTGGCGGTAGTTTAAATATTGTATTGATTTATCTTATAGGTACTTTAATAGCAGTAATTTTTATGGTTAGAGTCAGGCGTAGAGCCATTGTTTTAAGGGCAGGGTTTCTGGTTGGTTTATTTCAGGCGGTTTCAATATTTGCCTTTTTGCTTTTAGAGGGGCAAGCGCTTAGGGATATTTTTGTATCAGCTACATTTTGCCTTTTAAGTGGTTTTTTAAGTGGCGCTATAACCCTGGCACTGCTACCGATATTTGAATATACGTTTGGCTTAACAACTGATATAAGCCTTTTAGAACTTTCAGATTTAAATCACCCTCTTATAATAGTAGGAAATCTTGCCGAGGCTGCCTGCGATGCAATTGAAGCAAAGAGTTTGCTTGCAAGGGTGGGTTCGTACTACCATGACATAGGAAAGCTTCGTATGAGCAGATATTTTAGCGAAAATCAACCTCAGGATAAGGATGAGCATGAAAAACTTACTCCTACAATAAGCAAGATAATAATTACAAATCATGTGAAAGAAGGGATTGAACTTGCAAAGAAATACAAACTTAATGAGGATATAATAAGGTTTATAAGAGAGCATCACGGGACAAGCCTCATCCATTATTTCTATCAAAAAGCCCTTGAGGAGACTGAGGATGTGGAATCGTTAAAGAAGGAAAGTTTTAGATATCCTGGTCCTAAGCCTCAGACTAAGGAAGCAGCTATAGTACTCTTGGCTGATGCGGTTGAAGCTACCTCGAGGACCCTTACCGAGCCTGTGCCTACCAAACTCAAAGAACTGGTGCATGAGGTAATAAACAACAAGTTTATTGATGGTCAACTGGATGAATGTAATCTTACCCTGAAAGACCTTAATAAAATTGCTGAAAATTTTTTGAGGATATTACTAGGAATATTCCACGCAAGGGTTGAATATCCCACCCTTGAAAAAGAGAATCAGAGAGTTTCAATTGAAAGTGAGACTGACAAATCTACAGCATAGAGTGGATTTCTATCCAAAAAAAATACTGGATATATCCAAGAAAACCTTGGATTTAGAAGGCTATAAAAAGGTTAGCATTAATATAATTGTAGTAAATAGCAATTATATAAGAAAATTGAACTCTGAATTTAGGAAGAGAAATACTCCTACCGATGTCCTGGCATTTGAATTAAAAAGTCCATTTGGCGAAAACGGAAGCGAAAATTTTCTCGGCGATGTGTATATCTGCGCGGATATCGCAAGGGAACGGGTAGATAGCCTTTTTAAAAAACATCCGGGGATTCTTTTGAAGGGATTTAATTTAAAAAGATTAGTGACCAATGAATTATGTCTCTATGCTGTACATGGAATATTACATCTTATAGGTTATGAGGATAGGACCAAGAGATTGTATAATAGGATGTGCAAAAGACAGGAGGATATTTTAAAGGAATATGGTATCTAGAAACCTTATTGAGAGTTTAAATTTTGCCATAGAAGGTCTTATATACGTTATAAAAACGCAACGTAATATGAGACTCCATCTTATTATTGCTGTGTTGATAATCTCTTTAAGCATTTTCTTAAACGTGTCAAAGACGGAGTTGATTTTTTTGACTACCTCAATAGTCTTGGTATTGCTTACCGAGATGATAAATACCTCTATTGAGTTATCTATTGATATGGTTAAAAAAACGTTTCATCCGTTGGCTAGGATAATAAAGGATATAAGCGCAGGGGCGGTATTGGTTAGTTCTATAAACGCCATAATAGTAGGATACATTATATTCATAAATAGGGTTGAGCCTAAAATAGAACTTGGGGTTACGAGGTTAAGACAGTCTTCCTGGCATATGAGTTTTCTTTGTCTTGTTGTACTTTTATGTTTGGTGATAATTGGAAAGGCTATATTTCATAAGGGAACCCCTTTAAGAGGTGGTATGCCAAGCGGCCATAGCGCAGTTGCATTTTCTATATGGACAATAATTGCATTCCTTACCTCAAATATTATCGTTATATCACTGGTGTTCATATTAGCCTTTTTGATAGCCCAGAGTAGAGTCAAAAAAGCAGTTCATACTATATGGGAGGTTGCCACCGGTGGGCTGCTTGGGATTTTTCTAACCACGCTGATATTTCAGTTTCTAAAGTGAAATGCAAATAACAAATCAAATATCAAAATGGCACTGCAAAATCCAAAATGTCCAGAAATTTTTGATTTTTGGTATGTAATTTTGATTTTTGCATTTTAATTTTTGGATTAAAAATTATCTATGTCAATAGTTCAGACTGAAGCCATAGTATTAAAAAAGAGGGATTACAGTGAAAGTTCTTTGCTGGTAGATTTTTTTACGAGAGATTTTGGAAAGGTGAAAAGTATTATAAAAGGTGCAAAGCGAAATAAAACAAATATAACAGGGGACCTCGCAATCTTTAGTTATAACCATATTGTTTTTTATGAATCAAGACACTCTGATATTAATAAACTTACTCAGTGTCAGCTTCTCGACAGGTTTGATTCCATTAGAACAGATATTGCAGGTATCGCTATCGCAAGTTATTTTATTGAGTTGGTTGATAGTTTATCCAGCCCTCAGGATCCTAGCCCTCAAATTTTTGATATTCTTTTGTGGTCCTTAAAGTCTTTAAAGGACAATATGAATCCACAGATAATCTCAATAATATTTCAGATTAAGTTATTGCACTTAAGTGGTATCTTACCTGACCTAAAGAGATGCTGTGTCTGTAAAACTGAAAGCGCATCCAAGAATTTATTCTTTTCGATTTTACTAGGGGGTGCGCTCTGTAAGAACTGTGCGGATGATGAGCCTTCAGGGATTAAGATTTCTGAGGGAGTTCTGGGTACGATGGAGAGTCTCTCTAATATAACGCCCAAAGAGAAAATGCGTTTTGATATAAATGAGGGCGTCCAGAATGAATTGGATGGGATGCTGAATGAAATTTTTAAGTTTCATATTGACAGGAACTTAAAGAGCCTTGATTTTTTAAACAAGGTGCATTAGAAAGTAGAGAGGAAGGCAAGTAGCGAGTAACGAGAAATATTTCCTACTGTCTTATAATAATGGATTTCCAGGAAATTATAGAAAAACTAAATAAATACTGGGCTTCCAAGGGTTGCCTGATTGTTCAGCCATATGATGTAGAAGTAGGTGCAGGCACATTTCATCCCTTAACCTTTTTTAGAGCCCTTGATGAGAAACCTTGGAGGGTTGCCTTTGTTCAGCCCTCCCGAAGGCCTACTGATGGAAGATATGCGGATAACCCTTTAAGGACTCAGCGCTATTATCAGTATCAGGTTGTAATTAAGCCTGCACCAGACGATATACAAAAACTCTACTTAGAAAGCCTTGAAAATTTAGGTATAAAATTAAAGGACTACGATGTAAGGTTTATTGAGGATGACTGGGAATCCCCAACGCTCGGTGCCACAGGGCTTGGCTGGGAGGTGTGGCTGGATTCATTAGAGGTTACCCAGTTTACCTATTTTCAGCAGATTGCAACATTAGACCTCAAAACCATTTCCGTTGAGCTCACCTATGGGCTTGAGCGGATTGCAATGTTTATACAAGGAACATTTGATTTGTTTAAACTCTCCTGGAATAAGAATGTTTCCTATGGAGATATACACAGACAGGATGAAGTTCAATTTTCAAAATACAATTTTGAAAATTCTGATATAAAAACCTATCTTGATTCATTTGAAGCGTATGAGAAGGAATCCAAAAAACTTATTAAAGAGAAACTATTTCTACCTGCTTATGATATTATGCTTAAGACCTCCCACATATTTAATATGCTTGACGCAAGGGGAGTCCTAAGTCCCTTAGAGCGCCAGTCTTACATTGCCCGCGTTAGAAACTTAGCCCGCGGCTGCGCAGAGGGGTATTTAGAATATAAGGAGAAAGGTTGAAGCTAAGGTTGAGGGCAAAAGAATTAAATGAGATATGGCCCAAAAACAGTTATAAGCTATAGGTGATAAGTTATAGGTTAAAATATGGGAAGTGTCCCTAATTTAATATTGGAGATAGGAACAGAGGAGATACCCTCTGGGTATATTGAGGCTGCTTTAGGGAATTTAAGGGCAAGTTCAAAGAGGATATTTGAGGAGAATTTTCTTGAATATAACTCTCTTGAGACATTTACCACGCCCAGAAGGCTTGTGTTATTTGTAAAAGACCTATCTAGAAAGCAACTTGTAAAGAAACAAACTAAACGCGGACCTTCTTTAGAAATTTGTTATGATGCAAATGGTAAACCGACTGAGAAACTAACCGGTTTTATGAGGCGGTTTAATTTAAAACAAGCGGATTTAACTATAACAGAAGAAAATGGTAAAAAATATATTTGTGGAAGTATCACTGAAAAACCAAAACCTGCCAAGGAAATATTAAAAAATATATTGCCCGACTTAATTTTAAGGATTGACTTTCCAAAGAGTATGATATGGGATTCTTCCCTTATCCGATTTGCAAGGCCTATAAGGTGGATTCTGGCTTTGCATGGAAATATGGTTATACCTTTTGATATAGGTAGTCTAAGAAGTAATAACCTAACCTATGGCCATAGATTTCTTATGCCAGGTCCTTTTAAGGTAAAGGATGCAATGGATTATTTTAAGGTGCTTAAAAATAGTTTTGTGATTTTGGACTCCGAGAAGAGAAAAGAGAGAATTTTAAAAGAGATAGATAAGAAGATAAAGGGTGTAAACGTAGAAAATGCGCAACTCCTTGACAGTATAAAATACCTTGTGGAATATCCAAGTGTGTTTGTTGGGGATTTTGATAAGGATTACGCTGGCCTGCCAAAAGAGATTATAGTTCATACAATGACAAAAAATCAGAGGATATTGGCTATCTCTGATAAAAATGGGAAACTTATGCCAAGATTTATTGCAGTGGCAAACGGAAAACCAAAAAAATTGGATGCGGTAAAAAGACACTATGAAGGAATACTGAATGCAAAGTTAAAAGATGCTACATTTTTTCTAAAAGAGGATTTTAAGATAAAACTAATAGATAGGATAAAATTGTTAAAAAATATTATATTTCACAAAGAGGTGGGCACTTTTTTTGATAAGATAGAAAGATTAAGAATTCTTTCTGGCTTTGTTGCAACCGAACTAAATATTGATGCCAAGTTAAAAGAAAAATTAAATACAGCGGTTTTGTTATCCAAGGTTGATTTAACCACTTCAATGGTAAGGGAATTTCCAGACCTTCAGGGCATTGTGGGAAGCGCATATGCATCCAAGGAGGGGTATGAGAACCAGATAAGTCAGACTATATATGAGCATTATCTTCCACGGCAGGCAGGAGATGTTCTTCCTGAAAGTGCTATGGGCAAGGTTTTGGCTTTAGCAGATAAGTTTGATAATCTAATGTCTCATCTTGCTATCGGTATACAGCCCACCGGAAGCGAGGATCCATATGGGCTAAGAAGGAATGCTAATGGATTTATTCTAATTTGGTTTAATTTAGATACTGAGTTTAGATTATCCCTTGACAAACTGCTAAATGAAAGTATAAAATCACTGGATAAAAAAATTTCTTTTGATAAAGTTTTACTTAATCAGAGACTGAAAGATTTTTTAAAAGAAAGATTTTACACAATTTTTTTAGATGTTAAAAAGGATCTGCTCGATGCAATCTTGATAAAGGATTTTGATAACCTCTCTGATGTAAGAAAAAGAATCTTAGACCTGAGTAATTTAAAGAAGGACCTGGAGGAGGCAAGGGTAATCATTGAAAGGACAAGCAATATTCTAAGGCAGGGCAATGTTAGCCTTCCAGAGATAGATAAAACATTTTTTAAAGAAGATGAGGAAAGCAATCTTTATAATCTTCTCCTTAACTTTAAGAAAGAAGCGCATAACTTTTTAAAGGCAAGGCAATATGACAAATTTACTACGGCTTATTCGTCAATTTTCTTAAGACCGATCAACACATTTTTTGACAAGGTAAGGGTGAATGTGGACGACCAGAAGATAAGATTGAATCGGATGGCATTGCTCAAAGAGATAAATATGCTATATACTGATAAGGTAGCGGATTTGTCAAGGCTGGTAAGGTCAAATTCGCACAAACAGAGTAGCGACTCTAACTAAGGACGACTTATGTTGCTTCGCTCCCTGCCCGACGGCAGGCATAAGTCGTATGCTCATTAAAGGAGGTTAATTAAAAATGGCTAAGTATGTGTACTTCTTTGGCGAGGGAAAAGCAGAGGGAACTGCGCAGATGAAAAATCTGCTGGGCGGAAAGGGCGCAAATCTTGCAGAGATGACGAATCTGGGCATACCGGTCCCACCTGGTTTTACAATATCCACAGAGGCCTGCATTCATTATTACAACAACAATGAACAGTATCCAGAAGGGTTAATGGAAGAGATTGAGGAAAATCTAAAAAAACTTGAGAAGAGTTTAGGTAAGACATTTGGAGCCGAGGATAATCCCCTTTTGGTCTCTGTGCGTTCTGGGGCTGCAATATCAATGCCGGGTATGATGGATACAGTGTTAAATCTAGGATTAAATGACAAAACAGTAAAAGGGCTTATAAATAGGTCTAAGAATGAAAGATTTGCATATGACTCATACAGACGTTTTATCCAGATGTTCTCTGATGTGGTCTTGGGCGTTGAGCATGAACTTTTTGAGAAGTTAATTGAGGAGAAGAAGCATACTTTAAAGGTGAAATTAGATACAGACCTTGATAGAGAAGCGCTAAAAGACATTGTTATAAGATTTAAAAAACTGGTAAAAGAGAAAAAGGGTTTTGAATTTCCAGACGAGCCCAAAAAACAACTCAAGATGGCAATAGATG
>VGKN01000002.1 GCA_016867055.1 Candidatus Omnitrophota bacterium | reverse complement strand
CTATTGCAGATATTGATGATGCAGCCTATGATGACGACCCAAATTATATCGCTAAGAGCAATTCGTTTGCTTTTAAGACCCAGCTTTCTAATAGATTGAAAGACTTTTGGGAGCAGAGGTTAAACCTAGTCTGGCTTAATGTTAAAAGACGATACAGAGATGATCCAGATTCAAAGGACCCATTAGATGCCTATGATGACTGGTATTATGGAAATAATAAAAAAATTGACTGGCAGAACAACTTTTTTATTTCTGATATGGATACTATAACAGGTGGTTTTGAATATGAAGAGGAGAGGGGAGCGCATAGAAATGTTAATCGAAGAACCGTTAATAACAAGGCACTTTATATTCAGAATCAGCTTACTCTTTGGGAAAAATCTTTCACAACCCTTGGAATAAGGGTAGATGACAATCAGAGTTTTGGCTCAGATATAAATTACAAATTATCATCCTCCTATCTTTTTGAAAGGATCAATACAAGACTAAAATCTAATTTTGGAACAGGTTTTAAAGCACCTTCCCTTTTTCAACTCTATGATCCAACATATGGTAATTCTTGCCTAACACCTGATGAGAGTCTTAGTTATGACCTCGCCTTAGAAAAGAACTTTACAGAGAATGTACTCGTAGGGGCAGGTTATTTCCATAATTTATTTAAAAATATGGTTGACTATGATTTCGATACTAACAGATACAGAAATATTGGCAAGGCGAAAACCGCAGGTTCTGAGTTGAATTTTTCAATAACACCTTTTAAAAAAAATAAGATAGATTGTGCATACACCAGAACAAATACTCGCAATAATTCCACCGGTAAGGAATTAGCAAGAAGACCCAAGGATAGATTCAGCCTGAATATAGATTGGGATTTATTTAAAAATTTAAAAATAACCTCTTCACTTAATTATTTTGGTCATCGTTGGGATAACACGTCAAATACGGAGAAGATGAAGCCATACGCAAGAATTGATTTATCCGCGGGATATAAAGTGACCGAAAATTTTGATATTTTTTGCACAATAGAAAATCTTCTAAATAAAAAATATGAAGAGGTAAGAGGTTATGCAACCGCAGGATTTTCTTTTTTCGCAGGTGTAAAGAAAACATTTTGACAGAATTTTTGAAAAATGGGATAATACCTGAATAAAATTTTTATAAACAATACTATGTTGATCCGGCCCAGCAATTCTTTTAAAATTTCACTTTTAATTTCAATTTCAATACATTCCATATTTTTTTTGCCATTCTTTAAAATAAGATTTTTTCCGAAAGAGTTATTTTCTATTCAGCCGCAGATTAGCTATATAGAATTTGTAAATCTGCACACAGATTTTTTAAAGCAACAGTTGATACAAAAAAAAGAATTGCTTTTATCTGAAGATACAAATGTTAATCAGCAGATTCTTCAGTCTAAACAGGATAAAGTCAGTCAAAGTGTTCAACAGAAGAAAAAACCAGCCGGGCAAGATGAAAGCCATATGTTAAAAACAGAAGATAGTTTTGTTAAAATTCAGGAGCGGTTAAAAAAAGAAGAAACCGAAAATGCCCAAGAGAAATTCAAAGAGAATAAATCACAAGACATTAAAGAGGATATTGCATATCAAAATTATTATAAATCAATCAGGGAATTGATAAGGCGTTCAGTTAAATATCCGAAAAGGCAGATAGAGGGAGATATATACGTAAATTTTATACTTTTAAAAAATGGTCAACTTATGGATGTTTTAGTGCTGGATGAGGAGTCAACAAATAGTTCTATATTAAAAGAGGCTGCCCTAAGAGGAATAAAAGAGGCAACTCCTTTTCCTCCCTTTCCAGATAGTGTTCAAAAGAAAAGTCTTAATTTAAGTGTTATAATTTCATTCAGGATGAATGAATAAAATTCTGTGTACAATTTAATATATTTTGAATGGTTATAAAAAATAACTTATTTGATGAAAGGGGTTATTCCAAGATTGTTGATATCTCTAAGGGCTATACTTTTTAGTTTACCCCATGGTCCTGCGATGTTACAAGGTAAACCGCATTAGAAATATAAAATTTTTGTATTCAGTGATAATAGTCAAATCTCACTAACCCATCAACAAAAAGCCTTTCTGAATCTTTCCTTCTTGACTAATCTAACTTTGATTGTTATACTAAAATCAAATGAAGAAAATCAGAGTTAGTCTATTGGAAAATTCATATAATATTTTAATAGGCAGAAATTTAATCAATAAAATTCATAATTTTTTGAAAAACTTAGAATTAGGAAATCCGCCTATAATCATAACTAATCCCAAAATCAATATTGTTATAGGTAAAAACCTTAAAAAAACCCTCTTAAATTCTGGTTATAAAGAGATAGGTTCTTTTATAATGGCCGACTCCGAAAGGAGTAAGTCATTAGAAGTTACAGTAAAAGCTATAAATTTTTTGACAAAATTAGAAAAATTTAATAATCCATTTATAATAGCATTAGGTGGAGGTGTGGTGGGAGACTTGGCAGGGTTTGTAGCCTCAATATATAAGAGAGGAATACCTTATGTAAATATACCAACTACACTTCTTTCACAGGTAGACTCCTCAATTGGAGGAAAAGTAGGCGTAGACCTAAAAGCAGGAAAAAACCTGATAGGTTCTTTTTATCAACCCAAACTTGTATTAATTGATATCTCTTTATTAGAGACCCTTTCTTCCAGACACATAAAAAGTGGCATAGCCGAAATTATTAAATACGGAGTAATTTGTGATTATGGTCTCTTTGGATATCTTGAGGAGAACTTTAAGGAGATATTGAAATTGAAACCAGTGCATATAGAAAAGATAGTTTATGAAAGCGTCAGAATTAAATCAAGAGTTGTTGAAAAGGATGAAAGAGAAGAGAGAGGATTTAGAACGATATTGAATTTCGGCCATACTGTTGGTCACGCCTTAGAAGCAGCAACAGAGTATAGTGGTATCTACTCCCATGGAGAGGCAATATCATTTGGTATGATATGCGCCACAGATATATCAGAGAGGCTTGGGATTTGCAAGGGGATATTAAAGGAAAGGCTTGAATTATTGTTAAAGAAATATAATCTTCCTACTTTTATTAAGAATATAAGAATAGATAAAATGATAAAATCTATATGTATGGATAAAAAATTTATACATGGAAAGACGAGGCTTGTTTTACCTGTTAAAATTGGAAAGGTAGAGATAGTAGAAGGCGTCCCTTTAAAACTTATTGAAGAGGCTATTAAAAATAGGAGTTATTAATGAAGCAGGTTGTTTTGAATCATAATAATATATTTATAAGAAAATTCAAAGAACAAGATTCAAAAAAAGTTAAAGATCTTATTATTACAATATTATCAAAAGAGTTTGCGATTGAAAAAAGCGCCTATCCAGAGACTGACATGGAACATATTAATAGTTCATATGGTGGCAAGAGAGATACCTTTTTGGTGCTGGTATCAGAAGAGAAGCCTATAGGTACTGTTGCCATAAAGGAGGATAGCAAGTTTATAGCTCTTCTTAGGAGATTTTTTGTTTTACCTAAATTCCGTAAGCAGGGCTTAGGTACTTTATTACTTAAAGAGGCAATAAAATTTTGCAGGGAAAAGGGATTTCATGAAGTAGTATTTCGCACTACTGATAGAATGGGTTCTGCAATTAAACTTTGCAAGAAGAATGGTTTTATTGAAAGAGAAAAAATTCCCTTTGAGAATTTTCAGATTATAAAATTTGTTTTAACTTTAAAATAGATATGATGCAAAAAAAAGCTTTTAAAAAATTAAGCGAAAAAGAAATTCAGAATAGGCTTTATGGTGAATATTCTATGATAGATTTTTATAAATCAGAAGAAGCAAGGAAAAAAATAACAACCTCAGACACTAAAGAAGAAAGACAGAAAAAGGAAACGCTTAAACAAGAATTGGGATTAATTAGAAACGAAATAGAGGATACCAAAAAAACCTTTATAAAAATGGATAAAGAGAAAAGAAATCTTGGGAAAAAAATTGTTGCGTTGGATGTGTCCCTTTTAAATGAAAAGAGACTTATATCTTTGAACAATTTTTCAAAATTATTTAATAGTTTTTTGGTGATTTTTAAAGGAATGATGAAGTTTGCTATTGTGTTTATAACTGTGCCTATCTTGTTTTTTACAATTTCTATGATTTCAAAACATTTTTTATCAAATTTGAAAGCCAGTAGTAAATCCAGTAGGATAAATCTTCAAAAAGGGTTTACAATTCAAGTTGCCGAGTACGAAAGATTCCCCGAGGCAAATCAACTTATAACCTATCTGAAAAAAAGAGGTTTTCAAGCAAATATTTTTACAGCTGAATCTAAGCAAGGGAAACCAAGATATCGCATATATGTTGGGCTTTATCAGGACAATACAAGTGCCTATGGATTATTGGAGAGATTAAGGAAGGAAGAGAAATTCTCCGATGCATTTATTCGTCAAAGATAGTTATTATGGCGTATTTAGATTATTCAAAAAAAATTGATAATATACTACTAAAAGACAAAAGATATAGAAAGGAAGCATATAATTTTGTCTTAAATGCTCTAAATCATACCATTTCTAAATTGCCAAAACCAAGGCACATTACCGGAAGGGAATTGCTTGAAGGAATAAAAGATTTTGGAATTTCACAATTTGGACCTATGGTTTTTGAAGTTTTTGAGCACTGGGGCATAGAAACAACGGATGATTTTGGTGAGATAGTTTTTAACCTTATTGAGCAGGGTCTTTTATCAAAGACTGAAACTGATTCAAAGGATGATTTTAAGGATGTTTTTGATCTTAAGGATACCTTCAAAAAAGAATTTAAGTTTATTCTATAATTAAAGATGCTGTTAAAATTCTCTTATAATTTAATAAAGGTTATTGCCGGTATTATTTTCATAATCTCTATACTTGGAACAACCAAAGGCACAAAAGAAACTAAAATACAATCTTTCTGTATTGAAATAAAATCGGTTAGGAAAACAGTGTTCAATAATTCATCCGCGGTTCTAAAAGAGTATTATTTTTTAATAACCGATTCCAAAGAAAAAGAGATGCATATAACCGCCAGAAGAGAACTTGATGCCTTTGTTTTAAAGGAATTATGGTATAGGATTGTAGGTACAATTGACCATGGAATAGTTTTAGATATTGAGATTAAAGAAATAAATAAAATGATAATTCTTACCTTAATACCTTCTTTTCAATATAAAAAACATGGTAGACTTATAAGAATTACTAATTTTAAGAATAAACCTATTTTTAGAGAGATTCAGGAGATACTCACCAATATAAAAGAAAAATCAGAAGTGAAATAGTTTTTTATCCCCCTAGATAAACGCATTCTGAGAATAATCCAAAAGGTTTGTCTAATGAAATATTTAAAGGTTCACTTGTCTTACCAATTGAATCAACCACCTAGAATTAATATATCTCGCCAGTTGATAATTAGATTTAAATAATATATCATGTTAAATCTTTCGCTTTGATTTCCCTTTCGTGTTTTAAATATTGCCTTTATCTCTGACAACGGATTGTAGCATGTTAGAAACAAAATTTGGAAGACATATAGAATTAGGTAAACCTGTAGAAATCCCATTAAGAGATATAAACCTTAAGGATTTGACTTTTTTGTTCAGGTATAAATTTGAGATAGAAGACTTATCCGATTCAATAAAACAAGCCGGCTTGATAAATCCGGTTGTTCTACGCCAAAAAGAAAAATATCAAATTGTATGTGGTTTTAGAAGGGTGTTTTCCTATAAATTTATAAATAAGAAATTAATACGTGCCTTTGTACTTGACAAAGAGACTCAAGATATAGATTGTGTCTTATTTGCCTTGAATGATAACTATTTTACTGGAAATCTTAATGATATTGATAAGGCAATGACCTTAAGAAAATTAAAAAGAAATTTTTTGGTAGGAGAGAGTGAATTGATAAACATTTTTACCACCCTTTTAAAAATGCCTAAATCAAAAGAGGTTATTAAGAATTATTTAGCAATATCCGAGGTTGAAGACGAGATAAAAGAGGGTTTTCTCAATGATAAATTAAATCTTGGTCAACTATTCATTTTATCCAGGTTAAATGCCTCTGAAAGAATTCCTATCTATAAATATATAATACTAAGTTGCAGGATAAACACAAATGAGTTGAAAGAGATAATAGAATATTTGACATTTCTAAATAGGAAATTTAATAAAACATTTGATGAGATTTTGGATAAAAAAATAGTAAAAAATAAACTTTTATCCGGAAATTTTAACCCAAGGCAAAAGACAATAATTCTACTAAATACTCTAAGAGATTATAGGTATCCAAATCTTACAAAAAAAAGTAGAAGATTTTTTAAAATTTCAAAGTGTATAAACATAGGCGATAAATTGCGTATATCATTTCCAGAAAACTTTGAGGGAGATTTTGTAAACGTGTTACTTAAACCAACTTCTTATAAAGAGTTAGTTAAGCTAATAGGTATAATCAAAACCAAAAAAAGGCATTTTATGGCTTTGTTTAGACTTTTAAAATAATATGAAACATCTATACTTTAAAGAAGTTTATATAGAAAGGGACATTAAAAATCTAAGGCAGACAGATTCAATCCTCAAACGACTAAAGCCAAAATCTGTAAATTTGATTAGGGATATAAGAGATATACGTTTGAAAGGTAATAATCTGAATACAACGATAGGGTTATCAAAAAAAGTGTTATTTTTGGCAAAACAGCGTGGAAATTTTATTAAAAAATTTTTTGAAAATAAGAATTTAATAAATTGTAGTGAATATAGAATTGATTTGATAAGCGGCTGTATATTTGACTGTGCTTATTGTTATCTTCAATCTTATCTTGAAAATCATATCATAAGTATTTATGTTAATCTAAATAATTTTAAAAATGAATTCTTAAGACTAAAAAGACAAGTTAATTTAAAAAAATCCCTCTTTACTACGGGAGAACTCAGTGATAGCCTTGCTTTAGAATGGTTAAGTGGATATACCAAATTTTTGGCGGAAATTTTTTCGGAAGAGGATTTAAAATTAGAATTAAGAACAAAGAGTTCGGAAACAGAACTGTTTTCTAAAAACGCTTTCAATAAGAAAAATCTTGTTGTACACTGGACAGTTAATCCTGATTATCTCATAAAATATATTGAATATAGAACTCCTACGCTTAGGGAGAGGCTTTCTGCTTTCAGAAAGGCGCAAGAGATGGGTTTTAAAACAGGTATTAGATTGGACCCAATTTTTCATATAAAGGATTGGGAGGAAAAGTACAGGACTCTAATAAATTATATATATAATTCTATTGGACAAGAATGTAGTATAGACTATTCTTTGGGTTGTTTTAGATATACAAAAGAGCTTAAAAAAATTATACAGATGAGATTTAAAAATATAAAAATTTTGGATGATGAATTTATCAAATGCGAGGATGGTAAGTTTAGATATTTCAGAGACTACGATTAAAGATGTATAGGAGAATTAGTTCTTATATAAGGTCTTTTGATAAAAAATCTAAGATCGGGTTTTGTATGGAACCCTATTGGGTCTGGGATATTTTTGATAGATATGAAAAATAAAGTATATTTAAAAAGAATTGCCAATAAAAATTCTAAAGAGTTAAACATTGACTTAAGAAGAATTTTTATAGCCTCCGGCATAAACAAGATTATACAGAAAGATGGTTTTGTCGGGATAAAACTCACCTTTGGTGAAGAGCAAAATAAAGGCTATATAAACCCCGTAATTGTCAAAGAAGTTATAGATCTTGTAAAAAAGGTGAAGGGGAAACCTTTTATTGTAGAAACAAATACATTATATAGGGGGAATAGATCAAATGCGGTAGACCACCTTAATTTGGCAATAAGGCATGGTTTTAACCCGCAGGATTTAGGTGCGCCACTTATAATAGGAGATGGACTTTTGGGATATGACCAGTTTGAATTAGAGGTAAATTTAAAGTATTTTAAAAAACTAAAACTTGCCTCTGTCTTGAAAGATGCCGATTGTGTTATAGCCCTTTCGCATGTAACAGGGCATATCTTAACAGGTTTTGCTGGGGTTTTGAAGAATATAGGGATGGGATTGGCATCAAGAGCTGGCAAGTTAAATCAGCACTCAAATGTCTTACCAGTTGTAAAGCCTAAAAAGTGTAATGGATGTACAATATGTGTAAAAAAATGTCCTGTTAATGCCATCGTAATAAATAGTGAAAACAAGGCTTTTATTCTAAAGGATTTATGTATAGGATGTGGAGACTGCACAGTTTTATGTAGGTTTGATGCTATTGAGATATCTTGGTCCAGCACCTCGCAAGAGATGCAAGAAAAGATGGTAGAATATGCATCGGGTGTATTAAGAAACAAACAGGGTAGATTTGGATGTATAAATTTTATAATCCACTTTACAAAGGAATGTGATTGTATGTCAACAGATACCACCTCTATTATTAACGATATAGGAATTCTTGCTTCTTTTGATCCGGTTGCAATTGATAAAGCTTCGGTTGATGTTATCAATAATACTGTAGGAAAAGATATTTTTAAAGAGTTTTTTCCGAATATTGACTATTCTGTGCAATTAAAATATGCAGAAGAAATTGGCGTAGGGAGTACAAAATACGATCTTATAGAGGTCTAAAAAATTTTTTAATAATATTGATAGAGCACCTTGACAAAATATCTTTGGTATGGTAAATTTTACTTGGCTGTGAAACGATTTGGGCGCTAAGGAAATTTAAAAAGGTGACCCGGCTGTCACGGATTTGAGCGAACCCAAGGTTTCACAGCCCTTTTTACATTCAATACCAAAAACATAGGAGGAGTTATGGTAGGCTTAAAACATCCATTTTCGCATTATAGTATCTTTACGGGGATAAACTGGGCACTGTATCTTGCTACACTTGCACTGGGCTATAAAGTATTTACCCTTGCCATAAAAGAGAAGGGTGCCTCTAAAAAAGTTGGGGTTTTTATATCAATGGTTATAATAATTTTTAGCCTTGTGGGACTTTTATATATTGGAGTCAAAAAAATTTGTTTTGAATTAAAATATTGTGAATTTACAAAGTCCTGTCCTATATCTGAACAGTTTAAAGAAAGGCATATCGAAATTCCTACCGAAAAATAAAATCTGACGGAGGTTTTTTCATAAGCCCCTTACAACATCTTACCGCAACCTGCGGAATAAGTATTTTGATTTTAAATTACTCTAATTCATTACCTATGTCCTTAGGTAATCTGCTTTTTGGTGCATTAGTGGATATTGACCATTTGTTTGAATATTTTAAATTCCAGTGTTATAGATTAAAATTTAAAAAGGTTCTACAGGTATTCTTTGAGGCAGATTTTGATAAAATTTATCTATTCTTACACTCCTTTGAATTAGCCTCTTTTTTATGGCTATGGTTATTGTTTTTTGACAAAAGAAATATGGCGCTATTTGGAATAGCTATAGGCTATTCTCAGCATTTGCTTTTAGATTTCGCGAGTAACAAGGCAATTTCACCTTTTTCTTATTTCTTATTGTTTAGAATATTTAACAATTTTAAAGTCAATAAAATATTTAATATTATTGGTATAAGAAAAACAACCAAGAAAAGGAGGAGATATTTATATGAAAAGGAAAGTTGAATTAGATGCTTATACAAAGATGATCTTAACCCTGATTGCTATAGGGCTTTTTCTTAATTTTTTAAAGGATTTTTTACGCCCTGAAAATGCAGGCGCAATTATGGCTTCTGATGTAAATTTGGTTTCCATAAGTGGAATAAAACTTCCTGAACTTAAGAATGGTTTCCTGCCAGTTGAAATAAAGAAGTAGATTTAAATTTGCCACTAATTTTGTTTTGAGTTTTATTAACACCTTAGAAACAATTTTTTATAACCCTTTTAATTGTATATAGATGGGTAATTTTTTATTTTTATTATAGTTAACATAAGATATATTATAGGACGTTATTAAAAATAACTTAACTTTTTTAAATTATAGATTAATTATAGTACTTATAGAATTCCTAAGATTAAGAATGACTTTTATATAAAATTGTGATTAATCCACTGTCATTCTTTAAAGAGGATTAGTATTCTAAAAGTTTGATTAGAAAAATAATGATTAGTGAGCATAATTGATTTAATAAAATTCAATAAATAATACCTTTCGCTAATCTATCAAACCTCCTAATTTCTTTTCTAACTTAGAATCTTTTTTTAAAAAACAGACCCCTACATCATACGTGTTTTCTTCGGTTTTAGACTCCTCAAGTCTTATCACCTTCCCAACCATGCCATTTTTAATTATTAGCGCATTTTGTTCTATTTCTTGGCAAATATTTAAAGTTCTTAAGTCAAGACTTATCCAGAGGAGGTTTGAAATTGAGGGAGGATTTTTTGTTTGGAATAACACCCCCGATTGACTTACATTCTTACTAACTGCGGCGGTAGGTTCTGAAATTTCGGTTCCGACAAATTCGTTGAATTTTAATGGTTTTTCATAGTTAATTCTGTAAAATTCTCTTCTCTCCTCTCCTGCATAAGGATTGTTCATTTTTACCCCCTGTTTTTAAAGGTCTAGACCTTTTGTTAATACACATTATTCGTTATAAATTTTAATACCTGTTTATAATAATGTCAAGTAATTCTCTTTATATTTTTGTAATCCCTTAGATTACAACTACTTGATATTTAATAGATTATCAATAATTTTTATGTATTTTTTTAAGATTCGTTTTTCATCTCCCGTCTTCTGGTCAAGTTGATTAACAAATTTATTTCGTAGTATATTAAGCTTTGTTTCTAAGTCGAAATCTTTGCGTGATCTTCTGTCCGCCAAATTATTCCCTTAAACAAATCTTAAAAATTCCTTTTTATTTGCATTAAGCTGTTTCAACATCTGAGGATGTATAAGTTTATTTGTGGCAAGAATCTCTTTATCCTCAAAGGAATATTCAATATTTTTGAAATTTGTTACTCTTCCGCCTGCTTCTTTCACAATGAGTATTCCTGCTGCTGTGTCCCAAGGTCTAAGGTCTAATTCCCAGAAACCATCAAATCTACCACAAGCCACATAACAGAGATCTAGGGCAGCTGAACCCGCTCTCCTTATAGCCTGGGATGCCACCAATAACTTTATAAAATTGCCTATATTATTATCTTTTAATTCTTTAAATTTATAGGAAAAACCTGTGGCAATAAGACTTTGTTTTAAAAGTTTTGTTTTTGAAACATGAATGTGTTGATTATTCAAGAAGGAACTCATACCCTTAAGCGCAGAAAATCGTTCCTTCCTTATGGGGTCATAAACTGAGGCTAAGATAATTTCAGAATTTTCCTGTAGTGCTATGGAAACACAAAAAAATGGAAATCCATGAACAAAATTTGTCGTGCCATCCAAAGGATCTATTATCCATCTGAATTTGTTAGTCTTTTTTACAATATTATTTTTTTCTTCGGCAAAAAAATCTGCTTCCGGTAGAACCTTTTTTAATTTTTTGATTATTAATTCTTGAGAACCCTTGTCAATGTCTGTAACCAAGTTTATACGCCCTTTATAAAATAGGTTCTTAAATTTTCCTAAATGCTCCACAATGAATCCACCTACCTCCAAAGATATATCCAAGACTTTTCTTAACAGAATTTTTTGAAGGGCGGGTTCCATTTATTTTAAAGAAAGGAAAATTTTAGGGAGAATTTTCTTTTTTTTAACATTTATATGTAGGTATTTATAGACAAATTCCATAATCTTAACTATGTTGTCTTCATTGATTTTTGTAAATTTAGCAAATTCTATGCCAGTAAAAAATTTACCCTCTATCTGTCTTAAATCAAAACCCTCAAATTCGCTTATCATCTTTTTCCACGCAACCCTGCCGTTAGCCATTATAGGCTTCTTTAGGTCAGGAAGGTGTATTTGTAAATTAATATTGGTTCCCACTTCCAGATTTTTAATAGTAGGAATAAGTACTCCTCCTGCGCTAATATTTAATGTAACCGTATCATACCAAACGTTACTGTTGGAGATTTTATATTTAACAGGAAGGGAAATTCCAACCCTTGTGTATCTGCGTCTTTCCTTCATTTCTTTTTATTTATTAATATATTTTACAGGTTTTGAAGTGAACCAAATTAAATATGGTCCAAATAAAAATGAAAAGATATACGGCGCCAATATCACTACTAAGATTATTGGAAAAGTTCTAAATATACATAGAAGAAACAGAACCAAACCAATCAATGTAGAAAGAAATAAGGTTTTATATGTTTTTAAAAGAGATAAATTCGCTGTCTCTATCTCACCCATTGCCCCTGTTTTCCATACAAAGGATACCCCCAGAAATTGTTTCATAAGATTCCGAATAGAAGCGATAGGTTTATACACCAAATCAAGCCCATGTATGCCTACTGAAAAGAAAAACTCTATAAGGCCATTTTTAATAAGGCTGGGAAAATCTCTGCGCATTACAGTGGATAATTCAATAGTTTTAGACCTATATTTTGAAATAAAAGGAACGATGAATTTCGGGATTACTGCTGATATAAAGATTATGGTTCCAAAGAGCCAAAAAAGTAATTTTGGATTTTTAATTTCTGAAAGTCCGCTAACAAGAAAAGAAACCGCAGTACCTATCAACCATAAACCAAATATCAATGGCCCAATAACATTCCTTAACAACACAAATAGATGAGATTTTCTGCCAGCCTCAAACTTTCTGAACAAGAATTGTTTAACTGTCTCCAAATCTCCCCAACTCCATTGTGCATTTCTAACAAGTTCTGATATTTTATTTGAAAAGGTTTTTTCCATTATGTAGATGTCTTCAACCAAAACCGTCCAGGCATTTAAAGCCTCTTGAAAATCATGACTCGCCGCCTTTGCTGGATGAAGCCATTCTACAAGAATAATCCTATCAATATATGGCTCAACTCTAATTGCTCCCTTTCCATAGAATGGGGAAAATCGAAACAATCTCCATTTTATAACAGAATCAAAACCATACATCTGCCTTGCCAAAACTGTAAGTTTTATATATCCATTATCTTCTGGATTAGAAATCTCTATAGAAGGTTGAAAAATTACAATATCTCGATTGGCAGAATGCAGAATCTTTGCAACGATTTTTCTAATCTGACCACTTGACCAATAATTATCTGCATCGCAAACAAAAGCAATCTTCATCTTTTTTGTTTCATCTATAGCAATATCATTTCCCTTTATTATATCTTCTATAGTTCCCTCAATGCCTAATGCGCTGACATTTCCCAAGATTTCATCAAAGATAGGTTCATCCGGATTTCTTGTGCCTTTCGTCCATCGTTGCCACCTTTTTGAGGTATAAACCTTAGGTCTCGTCCATCCATAGCTAAGAAGCATAATAGTATCTTCTAAAATACCGAGTTTTTTGAAGAAGTCGCATTTAGGATTTCTGTGGAAATAAAATACCATATCCTCGCCAAATTTTATTTCCAATTTCTTTATTTCTTTTCTTGTATATTCCTTAACAAATTCATCCCTGGTATTATCTATCACAATAAATTTTAAATTCTTATAAGGTTCTTGATTATTTATTATGTCTCTTTCCATATTTCTTAATAAGATATCCATTTCTTGCGAGGTCTTTGCAAAGACCGGTCGGAATAATGCAATATTTACAAAAAAAGGAATTCCTAACCTTGTTATATTCTCATCCTCGCTAAGTAATGCTGGTTTTGAAAAAATATAAATTATAAAATGGACAAACAAACTTGCAACTGCAGAAAATGAGTATGAAAAACAAATTATCATGAACACATAAAAGGCCATATTCTTCCAATTAAAAGAGATGGTATACAAGAAGGCGCATATCATTATCAGAAAAACCCTAAGGAATCTGTAGATAAACAACTTATAAGAAGGCACAGATATAGGATTTTTTGTATCGGTCATTTAATATTTGATTTATTCAAAATTTTTTCTATTTCCTCTTTAACTTCCCTTGAGTTTTCTATAAGCATAGTAGAATTCAAAATTTTTATAGCAGATACACTTGTTATTCCTGAGATAGCATAAACGGTAAATTTTCTCTTAGTTATATTTTTATCTTTTAAATAACTTGTCAGCGCATCAAGGGCTCCTTCATCACCAAGCATGCCGAGAGAATATGCGGCGCTCCAAGAAAGGGATGGGTCTTGTAGAAATTTCTTAAGATGTGGTATGGCAGTTTTATCACCAAGATTACCTAAAGCAAGGATTGCCGCCTTTTTAACCTCCAAATTGTTATCCTCTAAAACATTTATTAGATAGCTAACAGCTCTTTTATCCTCAAGGAAACCTAGGGAATTTGCTGCATCAATTCTGATTTGTTCTTCTCTATTTTCAAGTTTTTTTATGGAATCATTTATTTCTTTTTCTCTGCCTGCCTCCGCAAAAACATTTGATACCAAATTCAAATAACAAAATATAAATATGATAACTTTTTTGAGCATATTCTATATTCTAAGCGTTGAAGTCTTAAGCCTCAAAGATTATAACTTCGCCATTAATCTTTGCTTCCAATTTTTAATTAAGGTTAAATTTTTTAATTATGAATAGCTATCCAGTTTTGTTCTTATAAAAATCCTTTATTATAGAAACTATCTCCTTTGGGCTGTTAGAAATTTTGAACAGACTTAGGTCTTCCCTTGAGATATTACCTTCCTGCAACATAAAATTTTTAATCCAATCAATAAGTCCTACCCAATACTCCTTACCTACTAATATGACTGGAAAAAGTTTTATTCTTTCTGTCTGTATAAGGGTTATTGCCTCAAAGAACTCATCCATTGTTCCAAATCCACCTGGCAATATGACAAAGGCATAACTATATTTAACAAACATTACCTTTCTACAGAAGAAATATCTAAAATCTAATAGGATCTCCACATATTTATTAGGTTTCTGAATGATAGGAACCTGGATATTGAGACCTATGGATTTTCCCTTCATTCTTATCGCACCTTTATTAGCAGCCTCCATAATCCCAGGTCCTGCGCCAGTGATAATAGCAAATCCTTCCCTGGCTAGATTTGCAGAAATTTCCTGGGTTAGTTTATAATATTTATCATTATCTTTGGTCCGCGCTGAACCAAATATAGAAACCGCAGGGCCAATTTTAGAAAGAACATCAAAACCCTCAACAAATTCTGACATTATTCTAAAAATTCTCCATGGGTCCTCGGTAGTGAAGTCATTTTTTAGATTTTTTCTGTTCATAGTTATCTCCTTTATTTTTGTCTGTATCAATTTTATAAACTATGTCCTTTATTCTGACCCTAGATTTTACTAATATTCCAATTTCTTCTGACTTTTGTGCCTTTAGAACAGATTTATTATTAATCTGAATTGAGGTAACTTTTTGTTTGAAATCGGTTGTATGCCCTTTTATATGTATCCGGTCTCCTATCTTGATAGGTTCGCCCATAACCTTTACTACGCCTGCTTTTACTTTAGGGAAATAATGAGTAACAACACCTATCTTTTTTTCGGTAACTTTTTTCTTTGTTTCAGAAAGTTTAGATTTTGTTTTTTTGGTTTTCTTGGATTGTAACGGCTTATTTTTGAAAGATTTTTTAAAGAGTTTGAAAAACATCCCAAAACCTCCTATTTTTCTATAGTATTTATATAATCATTAAAATCTCTTTTTCCATAAATCTCTCTTTTAACTGCTGCTATTCTTTCAGAAATGTAAGGGTGTGTTCTAAAACGGATCTTTGGTTTAATAGATTCTTTCATTTGAATATCCCTTAGAGTTATAAGAAAACTCAATATTGCAGAGGGGTCAAAACCCGCTGTCCTTAAATATTCAACGGATAGAATATCTGCCTCTATCTCATCTTCTCTTGAATAGGAAAGCAAAAGCTGGGTAAAAGCGAAATTTGAATTTCTTATTGTAAGTGGGTCTTGAGGGATATTTAAGGTTAATATTTTTAACGCTGAATAGCCTATGGAGTTTTCAAGTCTTTTAATTGCATGGCGCTGCGCTATATGTGCCACTTCATGTGCAATAACAGATGCCAATTCATCATCACTTTTAACCTTTTTGATAAGTCCATTATTTATATAGACGAATCCCCCGGGTAGAGAAAAGGCATTAACCTCATCCCCATCCAAAACAAAAAATTGAAAATATATTTCCTTTCTTTGGCAGGTATCTGCAATTTTTTTACCGATGGTACAAACTTTTTCATTAGTTTGTTTGTCCTCAATAAATTTAAAATTTCTTTTTACTTGTTCAGAAATGTTTTCGCCAATCCTTGTTTCTTTGTCAGAGTCAATAAAAATTATCTCTTCCTTATGACCCTTAACGCTATATAAAGTGGAACATCCTGTAACATTAAAAAGACTTATAAGGACTAAGAAAAATGGATAGTAAACCCCACACCTCATCCTAAAGGACGAGGCTTTGGGGAAAAATTTATCGGCTACAGCCTTCATCCCACCCTGCTTTCTTGCGAAAGCAAGAAGGGGGGTCCTACGAGGTATGGGGTAAACCTTAACGATATTCATAGTCTTATATTATCTCAGGGAGAGGTAAAACAGATAAAATTTTTGCGGAATATAGCACAATTGGCCAGATGATTTTGTTTATCAAACCCATCCACAGCAAGACAATGAGAATTATAAATCCATAAGGTTCAATAGCCAACAAAAATTTAGAAAATCTCTCTGGCAAAATTCCAAAAATAATCTTTGAGCCATCAAGGGGTGGAATTGGAAATAAATTAAAAATGGCAAGAACAAGATTTATAAAGATAGTAAGATTTATAATAAATATGATTGCGTTATTAAGAAATGCTAAATTTAATTTTAGCAGTAATGTAAAAAATATGGCTATAAACAGGTTTGCCAATGGTCCAGAGAGCCCTACCCAGATAATATCTCTTTTAGGATGTTTAAAATTCAAGGAATTTATGGGGACAGGTTTTGCCCAGCCAAATACAACTGGGGAATGACTGATGATTAGAATAAAAGGCAATATCAATGTACCAAAAATATCAATATGATAAAGTGGATTTAAGGTTAATCTACCGTAGAGTTTAGGAGTAGGATCACCTAAAAGATAAGCCACCAAACCATGCGAATATTCATGTATGATTATGGCAAACAAAAATATTGGCAATGATGCAAAAAGGATATTCAACATCAGTCTATCTCTTCCAAATAGGTGACTAACAATAGTTTTTTGTTAGCATCGGATATGGATTTTATATCTCCCCAAATATTTACCTTTTTGTGAATAAAATTATTTAGATTAATTCTTCCTGCTGATTCAAGGTAATACAAGATTTTATTGTTATCACATAATTTATATTTAGCAGGTCTATGCAACACAACACCCACATCTTCTATAACACCCATAGCAACAGGAGACTCTTTTCTTATGCTATTTTTTACTGCTTCAATTTTATTTATAACGGATATTTTCTCATCTATTATCTTTTCCGCAAATTTGAACTCCTGCTCTGCCTGTTTGAGACGTTCCTTTGCCTTTAGATGTTCTATTTCGGCCAGCTTCAAGTTTATTTCATTTATCTTTTCTTGGGCAAGTTTTGCCTCCGGAACATCCGGATAATCAAGAATGAATTTTTCAAGATCAGAGCGTATTAAATCAGTTTTCATATCAAAGATATCCTTCTTCAGTTCTTCAGCATAATCTGCTAATATTTTTGAATAGGTTTTTCTTGCAGCATTTACTTTATTTATTTCTTGTTGATGTTGTTCAACAGTTGCATAAAATCTTACATACCTTGAATTAATCCATCCAAAGCAACTTAAGGGTGCTTTAATCCCATACCACTGGCCGTGTTCACTTACTATCTCAATTTTATCTTCTTTAGAAAGTTTACCTACTACATTGAATTCAAAGCTAGCCCCAGCTCTTACATTTACATTATTAACCTTAACTATAAAGTTATCTACTTCCTTTGATATATATTCCTTATTTATATACAAAATGCAACTTTCTGGAAGTTTTATCTTGTACCAATCGTATTGTTTATCAGTTATGGTTATTTTGTCTCCCCTGTTTAAACTATGGATTACCTCAAAATTTAAGTCAGGTCCTGCCCTGACATTTACTCTGTCGGCGGTTATTTCACCAATAAAGGATTTATCTTCATTGGCATTTATGGTGCCTAAAAAAGAAAGCAATGTCATAAATGACAAAAAAAATCTCCTCATTTTTTTGGTTTTTCCTCTTTTTTCTGGATTTCGGGTTGTGTAGTCACAGTCTGAGCAGACGGTTGGGCTTGAGCAGTCTTTTCCTCCTGCACCTTTTCTTTTTTAACCCTAATTTTTATGGATTTAACCTTTGGCAGACCAAATATTGAATTCTTCTCCTTCCATTTTCCCTCTTTCTTAAGGATCTTTATCCTTTCAAATCTTTTAAATACGCTTCTGTGTCTTTTGCCCTTTCCGCTTATAGTAAGACTAGGATGTTGAGACATTTAAAATACCTCCTTGTTGGTTTATTCTTCTTGTATTATTTTTTTATATAACTTCCACAATTGGGGCATCTTGATATATCGTCACTTAAACTATCTATATAAATATTAGAACAAATATTACATCGCCAAATATGTTTATCATCTGTATTTATTCCATTAATGTAAGTCCTTATTTCAAAGAATATCCAGAAAACAAGGATAGTGATAACTGAAATAAAAATATGCAAGGATACAAAAGTGGAGATATCTAATTTTATCATTTATTTGAAGAAATTGTAATCTTTATAGTTCCCCTTTGGTCTTTCTGTTTTTGGTTTAGCGACAACGGGTTAAATTTTAAATGTCTTATATAATTAGTAGCCAATCGGTCTATTTCAAAACTACCTGAGGAATGCAAGATTTTAGGTAAGTAAACCTCGCCGCCGGGTGTTACTAAAAATTCAACCTCAATCTCAAAAATACCTTCCAAGTCTTTTAGGTCCCTAAAATAGATAGGAAAGGATAGTTTTGTTAAAAGCGTTCTTGTGCTTGCCTCACCCTTTATTAGTCTATTTTCTGACTGCGGGAGCTTGTCTTCGGCAAACACATATTCGGGATTACTCTTTTTTATAAAAGGGTTTGAATCTGTAAAAAAATACTTCTCATCAATAAAATTTTTATGTTGGGGTAAACTGAGGGTTGGAATAATTTCCTCCTCAATTTTAGGAAAATCAAGCAAATTGTCTGTGACGGGTTTTATATTGAGAAGGGGATTTGTCTTTCCCTCCTCGGTCCTTTCCACAAAAACCTCACTTAAGAAAGTACCAAGAAATGATATGTCGGTATTTTTCATAAAGAGAAAATTACTCGGTAATATAACTACATTTATAGAAATCATCCAGACAAGATGCCAAAAGATAGAAAAACTTAAAGCGATGAAAAACGGTCTGTTTATAACCATTTATCTTGCTGGTACCTCTTGGTTTGTTGCAATGTTTACTTGAGAGATACCTTGAGCGCGACATAAATCCCAAATTTCAACAACCCTTCCAAGAGAAGCCTTTCTGTCAGCATTTATTAAAAGCGGTCTATTTTCTTTGGAGGCAATTCTTAACTCATTTACCAGTTCCCGTGTAGTTATAGGTTTATTATTAAGATATATGAGATTTTCAGCAGTTACTGTTATTAGGAGATTTTTCTCCTTTACTATTTCAGATGTTACCGCTTTTGGAAGATTTATCTTTATGCCTGGCTGGAAGATAAAACTGGATGTTAGCATAAAAAATATCAAAAGTTGAAAGACTACATCGATTAATGGTGCGATATCAAGCTGTTTAAGACCTTTTTCTATCTCCAGATGTCTTTTAAATCTCATGTGTTTCCCTTTTTTGTGAAAGTATATTGATAAGTTCGGTTGCAGAGGTTTCCATATCCAAAACAAGATTATCAACTTGATTAATTAAATAATTATAGGCTACATAGGTTGGGATAGCAACAATGAGCCCTGCTACGGTGGTTATAAGAGCCTCCCATATGCCACCGGCTAAATCACCCGGACTTACAGGGTTTAGGGTAGTTGCCTTCTGTTGAATTATCTGAAAACATCGCACCATCCCAGTGACTGTTCCTAAAAGTCCAAGCAGAGGAGATATATGAGCTATAGTAGCAAGGGCACCCAAGTTTCTCTCAAGTCTCGGTACCTCATGCAAACCCGCATCTTCAATGGCCTCACGTATTTCCTGCCTTGAGCGGTCGTGTTTAAGTATACCTGCCTTAAGAATGTGGGCAATAGGTCCTGGTGTTTTATCGCAGATATCAATTGCCTCCATTATTCTATTTCGTTTTAACGTATTAATAATATTTGACATAAATTTCTTTGTATCAATTTTAGCTGTGTAAAGGTGATAGAATCTCTCAATAATTATTGCCAACGAAAGGATTGAGCATAGGATTATGGGATACATTACTGGTCCACCCTTTTGTATCATATCAAACATAAAAAGACCTCCTGTTGGTTAGATTGGATTTTTATCATTTATTATTTTAGTAGCGATCCATTCAAGACGTTCTCTTGCATATTTCGATTCGTCTATATTTGAAGAGGCTAATTTTTCATAGAGTTTTTTTGCTTCGCTCCATTTTTCTAATCTTT
>VGKN01000001.1 GCA_016867055.1 Candidatus Omnitrophota bacterium | reverse complement strand
TTTTCACTCTCTATAACATAAATGTAGCAATTGGGCTCCTTGCCCATAATCGCATCTTTTAAAATAACCGGCACATCTTTATGTTCTTTAATAATCAAGCTCACCTTAGCAAACATCCCCGGTTTAAGTAAATAATCTTTATTGTCTAGGGTTACCTCAATTGGAAATGTGCGTGTTTCAACATCTAACTGCGGACTAACCATAGAAATCCTCGCATCAAATTCTCTATCGGGGTAAACATCAACCTTAAGCTTTGCTAATTGGCCAACAACAATAAAAGGCAGGTATTTCTCTGTTATGTTAACTTTTATTTTTATAGCATCTATATTAATTACATTGGCAAGCGGCGTTTGGGTTGTTACTGTATCAGCCTTGTCAACATAGATTCTGCCTACATATCCATCTAATGGAGAGTTAACCGGTGAGATTTCATACTCAAAACCTATCTCATCTCGGTCTATATACATCAGGATATCGCCCTTTTTAACAAAATCTCCCTCCTGCTTTAATTTCTCCTTTACCTTGCCCCCTGCTCTCGCAAACACCTTAGCTTCGTCAAATGCCTCAATATCTCCAACAAAAGATACAGTATCTAAAATAGTTTCTCTCTTTACCTCAACTACACTTACAGGTATAGCGGCTTCTTGTGATTTTTTAGTTTTTTCTTTTTTAGCGCAACCAGAAAATATGCCAATGCTAAAAACCAACCAAACTATTATAAGTTTCTTCATTTGTTTACTCCTTTAATGAGCAGATAACTTATGGAGCTCATTAGAGCGACATAAGTTATAGCGAAGCGTCAGCGAATTAAACCCTTGACATTTTGCCTTAGAAAAGTTGCATCTATAACAAAATGTCAAGGGTCAAATTCAACCGAACAACTTAGCTTCACTAACGTTCGCTAAGTTATGGCTTCATTTGATCCTCAATTCTCACATTATTTTTTGTCAGGGTTAATCCTGTTACCTCATCCAACCTTATTAAAGCTAATTCATAATCTATCAATGCCCTTACATATTCAAGTTCTGACTGTGCCAGTCTCTCCTGAAAATCAAGCAAATCATGGGTGCTTATCAAACCTTCTTTAAAGCGGCTCTCCTGGGCTAAATAGCTTTTGGTTTCCATCTCTTTTCGCTTTTTAGCAACCTCTATCTGTTTTTGTTGAAGCTCCAGTTGCCTTATGCTATCTCTTACCTCTAAGACAATATTTTCTTCAAGCCTTTTAAATGTTATCAGTGCCTGCGTCTTCTCTAAATTTCTTTTCTCATAATCAGAGGTTGCATAGGCATTGCCGAGGGGAATTTTTACCTCAAGACCTATGCTATAATCCCTGTAGTCATCTTTTAGATTATCCAGAGCGCCCGGATATGTCCCATTTAGACCGTTTAACCCAAAACTGCCTACAAGGTCCACCTCTGGATAGATAGAATTTTTAGCCAATTTTATTCTTATGTCTTTTGTGGATAAATCAATCTTTGACTTTTTATAATCTGGTCTATTTTCAAAGGCACTCTTTAAGGATTCTGATAACTCAAATCGCTGGGGATTGTAGACAGGCTCTCCTATTGGTTCAATCCGGGCATTCCATAGCTTGGGGTCATCTATCAAATTTGTAATGAGTTTTAAGTTATCCTCGGCTTGCCTTATTTTCGAACTTGATTCAAGCAGAATCTTTTCTCTCTTAATAAAGGCTGATTCCGTCTCTAAAAGGCCGACTGAGCTGATAAGACCGGCTCCATAACGTTTCTTGTTAATCTCATATAATTTTTTATTATATTCGTAAAATAGATTTGCTATTTTATGTGCACCGAGAGAGAAAATGAAATCATAGTACGCAGTTTTTGTCTTACTCAAAATGTCTGATACCTCTTTTCTAAAATCCTCCTGAGAGATGCTTTTACTATTTTGAGCAATAATTATATCCGCCCTATTTACCAAAAGACCTGCACCTTTTAACAAGGGCTGGGTAATAGTAATCGTTGCATCTGTCTTATAATAGGGGTTAATCACCTGGTAGGAAGCGCTGCTTTTATACTTTTTATTTTCAAAATCTATACTATATTCTGTCCCAGTCGGTAACCTTCCTTCTAAGGCGGCATTTACCTTAGCTGTGGTAGAAGTGGATATAGCGGGGCTAAATAACGTAGAGGATGAGGATTGCTCTTTTGTATCTTCAAGAGCAGTTTCTAACGTTAAATAAGGCTCAAATTTTACCCCTGCCTTGTTTATTTCCTTATCCTGGATAATAGGTTCTATCCTTTTAAGTTTTATTTCAGAATTATTCTTTAAGGCGTAGGCTATGCAGTCTACAAGGCCTATTCTAAGTATTTTATCTTCCTGGCTTGAAGCTATATATTCATTCTTCTTTGAAACCTCTAGCTCTTCGCAAAAACAGACATATGGAATAATAAGAATCGGAATAAACAAAAAAAATATTATTCTTTTCCCGAATGCAGAAACTTCTCTGGTTATACTTCGGGATGCCGAAGTGACGCTTTGAAGAATAACAACATTCGGGAAAAGAGAAACTATATTCGGCATAACCTGTGTAATCATAGTTCTATTTATTCGACAAAGCATCATACCTACCTTGTAACTCCCTTAAAAAAGACCTCGCAGATAATCGGGGCAAAGGTTTTTAAACTTTCTTTTTTTTCTGATATATCGCGAAGCCAAGGAAATATAGTTGCGTTCATCATTCCGATTAGGAGAAATGCTATCCTTTTAGGGTCAAATTCCCTTTTTATAGAATTATCTCTTTGCGCATCTTTGATAAGTTCGCTGACAAAAGTGGCATATCTCATAAATTTTTCCATTATAGTCTTTGACATCCTGTCTCTGATTATCCAGCGTGAATCCGGTCTCTCTGAAAAATATATCCTGAAAAAATCCTCATTTTCTTCAAAGCTCGTTAAGTGAGTTTCCACCAAAGCCCTTAGCTTTTCAGGACCTGTCTTAGCCTTAGAAACCACTTCCCTGACATTCTGAAAAATCTTATCCATCTTTTCCTCTATCAAGGTCAGGTAGATATCCTGTTTATTCTTAAAGTATAAATAGAGCGTGCCAACAGCATACTGTGCCTCTTTTGATATATCATCTACCGTCGTATTATGATATCCCTTCTGGGCAAATACCCTTTCGGCTGCCTTTAATATGTCTGCCTTTCGTAAAAGCTTATCCCTTTGTTTCCTATCTAAAATTACCATCCAAAACCTCCTAATATTGAATTTATATTCACTTTATGAACAATTGTTCATAATTTAAATATAGCATTCATTTTCTAAAATGTCAAGCAGAAAATACTTGACAGAGTCACTTTCTTAGGCTATACTTTTGTTGAAAGTAAGGATGTAAGGAAGTAAGAAAGGAGTGATTGAAATGACTGTGATTGAAACTGCTAAGATAACTTCAAAGGGTCAAGTGACCATCCCTAATCGCATCAGGAAACTTTTACATATCTCATCTGGTTCTTCCATTGCTTTTGGTTTAAGCAGAGAAGGAGTAGTTTTATTGCCTTGTAAGGTTACTGTGGAGTCTCCCTACACCACAGCTGAATGGGCAAAGATTGAAAAGTTAGCTTCTGCCAAAGGAAAGGTTTATAAAAACGTAAAAAGGGCAAAAAGGCATATTGAGACGCTATGAGATTTGGATTTAAGCCCTCTTTTGACAGGTCAGTTAAATCCCTCCATAGCAGAGAGAAAGAAGAAATAAAACAAGCTGCCATTTGTGCCATAGATATATTATCCCATGATAGGCTCATTCATAGAGGTATCGGTCTAAAGCATCTCAAGGGTGATTTTTGGGAGATAAGGAAAGGTTTAAAGGCGAGAATTCTCTTCCGCTGGCAAGGCGAATTAGTGGAATTTGTGCTTGCTGGCGACTATAACGATATTAAGCGTTATTTGAAAAATATTTAATTTCCCGCGTATCCTCAAACATCTTGTAAGTATTTTATATCCACTTCTTTATTCTTATTGTATTCAAAATAGTCCCTTAGCAAAATTTTTTTTAAAAAAGTTATTGAGTTATTATAGGGTTATAAGACGGACCTAAGTAAGAAAATTATTAACTTAACCTTTAAATATCTCTTGCACCCTCTTCAATGAGGCGTTTTCATGGACAATTGCGCGTATTGCTTTAATCATACCTATAGGGCGCGTTGACTGCCAGATGTTTCTTCCCATATCCACTCCGCAGGCGCCTTTTTTAATAGCATCGTGAGCAAGTTTTAATGCATCTAATTCTGTTTTCAGTTTCGGTCCACCTGCAATAACGAGTGGAACAGGCGAGCTCTTTACCACCTTTTCAAAATCCTCGCAGTAATAGGTCTTGACGAAATTTGCTCCCAATTCTGCGGCTATTCTGCAGGATAGAGAAAGGTATCTCGCATCTCGTTTTTCTAATTCTTTCCCTACGGCGGTGACTGCTAAAACCGGAATGCCATATTCCTGCGCTTCATCAATAAGTTTAGCGAGATTTATAAGAGTTTGATGTTCGTAATCTGAGCCCACATAAATAGAAAGGGCTACTGCGCATACATTTAGACGAATTGCATCTTCTATTGAAACTGTTATCCCCTCATTAGATAAATCCTTTCCAATAATGCTGTTTCCTCCAGAAACCCTTAGAACAATAGGAATATCATTTGTGGCATCTACACAATTACGTAGGACCCCTCGTGTTAGCATAAGGGCATCTGTATAAGGGATAAGCGGGGCTATTGTTTTATGTGGTTCTTCAAGTTTACTTATAGGACCTAAAAAATATCCATGGTCAACTGCAAGCATAACCGTTCTTCCGTCTGATTTTATAATCCTACCTAATCTATTCTTCATACCCCAGTCCATCTATAAACCTCCTTTAATGAACAGATAACTTACGGAGCGAAGAGACGTAAGTTATAGCGAAGCGTCTGTGAATTAAACCCTTGACATTTTGTCTTAGAGAAGTTGCATCCATAGCAAAATGTCAAGGGTCAAATTCAACCATCATACTTATGTTCACTTCCTGCCTACCGTCAGGCAGGCGTTCCATAAGTTTGGATTTCATTTGATTTATTTCTGTGGTTCAATAATTACCTTTAAAGACTCTCTTGCCTCTGATACAAGCTTAAAACCTAATCCTGTCTTTGCAAGTGGCAGTCTGTGGGTAATCATATCCTTAACATTTATCTTATGAGTCCGAATTAACTCCAGAGCCTCAAGATGCTCTTTAGGAGTCCCTGCATAGGAACTGGTAAGGGTAATCTCATTTCTCCAGAATACCTCATTTATTGACAGCGGAATACTAATATCTTTCTCGCTTGCGGCAAAAAATAAAATAGTTCCTCCCCTCCCAACCGAGCGTAGCGCCTGTTCAATTGCCTGTTTTGCGCCTGTGCATAAAACTACTAAATCTGCCAAAAATCCATTATTAATTTTACGAAGAAGTTCAGGCGTATATTCCTTAGCATTAAACACAAAGTCAGCGCCAAACCTCCTTGCTACATCAAGCCTATAGGGAACAATATCAGTCGTAATTATTCTTTTAGCCCCATTAACACGCGCCATCTGTATATGAAGAAGTCCAGAGATTCCGCTTCCAATAATAAGTATATTCTGTCCTTTTTTTATGCCTGCCAATCTCTGACTCCGTAAAACACAGGCAAGGGGTTCAATAAAAGTAGCTTCTTCAAAGGAAATCCCATCAGGTAAAGGATAGACACCATATTCCACATTGATGGCAGGAAGTCTGATATATTGGGCAAAACCACCTGGGTCAAAATTAGTCCTTCGCAAGGTCTCACATACAGTCGGATGTCCATTTAAACAATAATGGCAATTACCGCAAGGCACATGGTGGCTAGCAGAAACCCTGTCGCCTATTTTATAGCGTGTTATATCTTCCCCGGTCTCCTCAATTACACCTGCAATCTCATGGCCTAACACCAATGGCACCCTATTTACACGATACCACTCCATAACATCTGTGCCGCATATCCCACTTGCCTCTACCTTTATTAGAAGTTCATTATCGGCTATCTTTGGAATTGGCCTCTCTTCCAAGCGCACATCGTTGTTACTGTAATACATTGCAACCTGCATAAACTATCCAAATAGAAAAATAGCGTTACCTGTTTAATAATAAATTTACTACATCCCTAATCTTTTCTATCTCATCCCTTTTCATAACCTTAATCTGCTCTGTTATGTTCTCTGCCAAGCGCCTTGATAGCTCCTCGTTAAGAGCGATTATCCTTCTAAAGATATCCATAAGAAGCAAAAGCCCTAGCACGCTTATTATAACTGTAAGAAAGAATATTAACCTGAATAAGCGACCACCCTCTAAAGAAAGTATCGTTTCGCCAATCATATAGAATGCTGTCAGCATAGGAAGAACGGATACAAGCGCAAACGTTGTCATAATCTTTCTGCGGATGCCCTGATATTTGAGAGAAAATGATTTTATTCCTCTTATCTCATCGCTCATCTTCCACCCCCCTTTTTATAGATTTCTTCGCTTTTGGCTACCATAGAAATCCTCTGGCAGTTGCTCTGCTTTATATATTCCAAAAGCCCGTAAATAATCCTCTACTTTCTTAATTCTTTCGTCCCTACCTTAGGACATAAATGTCTACTAACTATCCTAAGCAGGCACTTTATATTATTATATAAGCGAGGCACCTTTTATGCAAGGAAAAAAGCAAAATTTTAAACTTTAAATTGTAGAATTTTAAAGTTTATATTATAATTATAAAAAAATTGTAATATTTTTATCAAAAAATTGTTATTTAAATAGGAAGGGAAATTGGTAACAGTCGAGAAAGCGTTTCCTTCAGACGAAGAGCTGATTTTAAAGGCAAGAGAGAATGATAGAACAGCCTTTGATATCCTGCATAAGAGATATAGGGAAAGGATACTTAACTATATATTCCGCTTTCTTGGTGATTACCAGTTAGCAGAGGAGGTAACCCAAGAGACATTTATCAGGGTTTTTACCCATCTTAAGGATTTTACATTAAGGGGAAGGGTATCAAGTTGGATTTATACAATTGCTACAAATCTTGCAAAAAATGTTAAGAAAAAAGATAAGGCGTATACTACAGTATCTATTGATAAACATATATTATTAGAGGATGAGGAAGAGGTTGAGTTTGAATTAAGGGATACTAAATCAAGGCCTGATACGGGGGTCTTACAGAAAGAGTTTGAAAAAGATATCCAAAAAGCAATAGAAAAACTCCCGCCAAAGTATAGAGAGGCCTTAATCCTCTGTTGTATTCAGGATATTCCGTATAAAGAGGTAGCGGAGATTTTAAGATGTAGCATTAGGGTTGTGGGTATAAGATTAAACAGGGCAAGACAGATGTTACGTAGGCTAATTAAGTTAGATTTATATTTTGAAAAATAGGATAAACAAGATGAGCTGTGTTTACAAAAAATCAATCCCGCTATACATTGATGGAAGACTCTCCCAAAACAAATCTAATAGGATAAAATTTCATCTAAACACCTGCAGGATTTGTTCGCAGGAGGTTGTTGAGCTTGAGAGGCTCTCTGTGCTTCTTGGTAATTTAAGGACATTAAAGGTATCCCAAGCCTATGAGGCTAAATTTGAGGAGAAACTAAATGAAAGGTTAAGCCTTAAGAAACCCCCTTTGATTAGCTATAATGCCCAGGAGATTTATGATCACACCATAGATATTATAAGGGAAATACTTTCTCCAAGATTAATTCCTGTAAAGGTTGGTATAATAGCTCTAATCTCTATTGTGTTTTTAACCACCCTTTCTAGTCTTAGACAAATGTATCTGCCGAGTTTTATAGCCTTAAGAGGGGATGTCCGGGTTTTTAAACCAAGGGCTAACAAATGGCTCTTGGCCAAAAGTGGTATGAAATTAAAGCAGGGGGATGTCGTTAAGATAGAGAAAGATGGTATGTTAGACCTGAGGTTTAAGGATTATTTTAAGATAAGGGCTAAGCAAAATACTGAATTTATTATAGCAAGGTTTAATACCTCCTGGGGAAAGGTTAACTCAGAATTTGGGCTTATTAATGGGACAATGCTCGTAGGCACAGAGAGAAAACTTAAGGACTCTACCCTTAAGATTAAAACACCCTCAGCCCTTCTTGTGGATAAGGGGACGGGATTTATGGTACACATTAATCCTGAAGATAATATAACCTGGCTTGGCGTCTTAGATGGGAGGGTTATGGTAACCAATTATTTTGGCTATAAAGAAAAGGAGATTGCCCTTTTTGTTATGCCAAATCAAAAGATGTTGATAAAACCCAATGAAATACCAGAGGGGCCTGTGCCATTAATCGCCTCAGAATACAGGATGCTTGAAGAGATAAACAATATAGGAAAGCTCTCGTTTTATATCTCATTCTCTAAGGGCCCAAAAAGGGTTAGGGAGTTATTTGGACCCCTACGTTGCTATGTCTATGGGGACGAGCCAAGGGAACTTAAAAAGCTTGTAATGAGGGCCAAAAATCTAATGGATAAGGCCATTAAGAAAAAGGAGCAGGATATATTTTTACAGGGTATAGAGACCTTAAAGGAAGCGATAGAAAGATATCCCTCCCCAGGGCACAATCCGCAATTTCTTATTTTTATAGGCTCCTGTTATGAATTCCTTGGTCTTCACAAAGAGGCTGTTCAATATTTTGAAAGGCTTATAGATAAATATCCTAACTCAGAGCTATCCAGTATTGCCTGTTGTGCAATAGGGATTATCTATGAGGAAAAACTAAACAATCCTAAGGAGGCAATTAAATTCTATCAAAAGGTTTTATCTGAATATCAGAAAAGTCTTGAGGTCTCTGAGGCTAAGGAGGCCCTTAAAAGGCTCTCTGAATAATTTTTGTAATAATTTTCAAAAAATTTTGTTATAAAAAGTGAGGGGAAAAATTTTTTTTGAGTTCAAACTAAAATCTTTATAAATTTTGTTAAGAAAAATAACTAAAGCAAGGGAGTACGAGAAAATGAAAAGAGATTTCTTCTTAAATAGAAAAACAGGTGGAAGCTTACAAAAACTCCTTTTAGATGCAACAAGGAATAGTGCACCAGGTTCTGAGATTATGGGATACGAACTCTTTGGGGGGCTTGCACATTTAGTGATAGTCTTTCCTCAAACTTATACAGTAAGCAAACTATTGGGCAGGATAAAGGGGATAACGCCAACACAACTAATGAAGGAGTCTGGTTGGTTTCCAAAAATATACTGGGAAGAGAGACATATTATTTGATAACGCAGTTCTTTATTTCAATCCCACCCTTTAATGTCTTACAAGATACCTAATTATAAGAAATCCTCCAACTAAAGCCGCTGTAAAAAGTATAGTTATAAGATTAAAATACTTTTCTATAAAAACTTTTATTTTCTCTCCAAATGTCCTAAGTAAAATAGCAACAATAAAAAATCTAGCGCCCCTGCTTAATACGGATGCGACAACAAACACAAAAAAATTAATCCTACAAACACCGCCTGCTATGGTAAATACCTTATAGGGGATAGGAGTAAAACCTGCAGTAAATACCGCCCAGAACTCATATCTATGATATAACCCTTTGACCGCATTAAAAGCGGATTCACTGAAAACATACCTAAAAAAGAAAGGATTTACAATATCCCATACAACCTTTCCGATAAGATAACCACATATCCCACCCAGAACTGAGCCAACCATACATACTGTTGCGGCTTTAACCCATCTCCTATGGTTTCCTAGTAATATTGCTATAAGCAATGCGTCTGGTGGAATAGGGAAAAAAGAGGACTCGCTAAAAGCAATGGCAAATAAAGCGAATAACGCATAAGCACTTTTAGACCAATGGATAACCCAATTATAAAGTCTTTTAAGCATAACGTTAACGTTTAGATTTTATCTAAAAACATCAATATGCCCACCATTATAAATACCAATGCTCCAATAATTCGTATAAACTCCGGCTTTAAATATTTTCCTAAAATTGCGCCTATCAAAACTGAGACTGCGGTAACAATGATATAGGCGGATATTGAGCCCAAAAATACCATAATAGGTCTTCCGGATCTTGCAGAAAGACTTATGCCTACCAACTGTGTTTTATCTGCTAATTCTGCCAGAAATACAGAGCTAAAGGTTATAAAAAATATCTTCCAGAACATATAAAATTCTCCTTTCCGTTATTAATAACTATATCGCTTGAGAGATAATAATAGAGAAAATTTAAAAAAAGATATGGTTGTTTAAGAGGGTGGGGATTGATGAGCATAAATTTTATTTCAGATGTTTTGGGGTGAGGTCAACTATCTTCTCTGCCTCCATTACAATCAGATATGTAGGTTTTGGCAGAAGGGCTTCAGGATGTAAGGGATGTCCCTTTTCTCCGCGGATATTTTTCAGAAACCTGTGGGTTATTCTGCTTGTAAGTTTATTTTCCCATATCCCTATGATACGCGGGTTAAGTCTATCCTTTTGGGCTATCCTTGCCCTGCCTTTCAGACAATATCCCTTAAATTTGTGTTCATCTACCGCTGTAATGCTGATATTAGGATTTTGCTTTAGGTTTTCAAATGTCTTCCCTCTGTAAAGGTCAAGTAGATAGATACGACCTTTTGGGGTTATCTCTACTATTCCCTTACAGGAACTATGAGGGGTTCCATCTGGGTCTATAGTGGAAACGATAACGAAATTGTGGCTCTGAAAAAACTGAATTATCTCGTTTGTCAATCTTTGCATGTATTAAATATAATTATTTCAGGTTGAGGTTAAGAATCAAATAATTCTCAAGTTAAACCCCGTTAGAAAAAGTTATTAGTAAGACAAACAACGAATCGCAAAAAATCTATAATGAATTATCGGGATATATCGGAAAGGTAATTTCCTAACGAGGTAAACCTTGTTTTTATCCCTTCAGATTCTCAAACATCTCCTCATGGGTTATCTCTTCGCCCAGAATATGAGTGCTAAGTTGATAGGTATCATGGTCTTTGCCGAAAGTCTTTTTTGCTATCTTATTATAAACCTCTATTGCGCCTGCTTCTGCATTAGTAACTATTTTTATAATCTCATCATAATCAGAAAGGTTCTTCATAACTCCGGGATACGGCGCATTGGCATTCTCCCCTAACCTTAAAGGATTGTTTGTGGGTAAACCTCCTAATTCAATAATCCTTTCCGCAAGTTCTCCGGCATGTTCAAGCTCATCCTTTGCAATCTTATTTAAGAACTCCTGCATATCTTCATAGCCCTTACCTTCAACTGCCTGCGCCATATACCAGTAAGCATAAAATGCGAGCCATTCATCGCAGTAAGCCCTGTCTAAATCTTTAATCAATTCCTTTAAGTTAACACCTGCTATTTCTCTTGCTTTCTTTCCCATAGTAACACCTCCATTTTTAGATTTTTTTAAATTTTTTCAAAACTCTCCTTAGGCGCACCGCATTCAGGACACACCCAATTATCAGGCAAAGCCTCAAAAGCTGTCCCGGGATTTACTCCATTATCAGGATCGCCTAATTTTGGGTCATATATATAACCACAAATTGTGCAACGATATCTTGCCATTGCTTTACCCCTTTTTATATATCATTTTTGCAAAATTCATTCCCAACTCATAACATTTGGCCAACCCCTCTTCATCTGGAACATATCTTACAGAAAGAGAAGGTTGAATAATTTCTATTCCAGTTTCCTTAAGAATATTTTCTATAGAATTTACCGCTCCACCTGCCCATCCGTAGGAGCCAAATGCCGTTGCAACCCTATTTTTAGGCCTTAATCCTTTAAGGAACTCTAAAAATCCTGCTATGGTAGGCAACATACCAATGTCATGAGTTGAGGAACCAATTATGTAGCCTTTTGCATCAAACATCTCTTTAATTACCTCTGTGCGGTCAGACTGGTTTATATTAAAAAGCCTTGCGCTTATCCCTCCATCAATTAATCCTTCAGTTATTTTTCTTGCCATCTTTTCTGTTGCGCCCCACATTGTCTCATAAACAACTATAACCTTTTGCGTTGTTTCATTTTTCGCCCATGATAGATAGGCATTTATAATTTTCATGGGGTCTTTACGCCAAATAATTCCGTGACTAGGTGCTATCATTCTTATTGAAATATTTGACTTTTGAACTTCTTCAATCTTCTTCAAAATCAAAGGGCTCAATGGCCAAAGAATATTCGCATAATATTTTATAGCCTCATCCATAAGTTCGGCTTCATCAACCTCGTCATCAAATCTTTTGCCTGTTGCATAATGTTGACCAAAGGCATCATTAGGTAAAAGTAATTCTTCTTCAGGGCAATAGGTAAACATGCTATCTGGCCAATGAATCATAGGCGCTTCAATAAAACTCAGCGTTCTCTTGCCTAATTTTAATATATCACCTGTCTTTACAGTCTGAAAGTCCCAATTACCATAATAATGTTTGCTCAGACCCTCTTTACATTTAGCTGTGCCAAAGACCTTTGCCTTTGGGCATAACCTAAGTATTTCAGGAAGCGCACCAGAGTGGTCTATCTCTACATGATTGGCAATAATATAATCTACTTTCTCTGGCGGGACAACCTGTCTTATATTTTTAATCATCTCATCGCTAAAAGGTCCATATACCGTATCCACTAAAGTAATCTTATCATCTAAAATTAGATAGGCATTATATGTAGTTCCTCTCTTTGTAGTATAGGTGTAGCCATGAAAATTCCTCACATTCCAATCAATTACTCCTACCCAAAATATATCAGAAGTTATTTTTATTGTTGACATCTCACCTCGTCTCCTTTTTTCATAGAATAAATACTAAGCTAAATTTCTGATAATCCCTTAGCAAGCTTGGTTATTCTTTTTCCAAGTTCTTTTGCTATTTTTAAATCCATTTCTTGTGGCATAGCCGCTTAATCCTAAAGCACTTCCAAGCAGATAAGTTATTAGAAATAATAAAAATCTATTTCATATACATTTTGTTTGAGCATTATAAGTTTATTATAGCCTAAAGTCAATAGATTTACCCCGCACCTCGTAATACTCCATCTTCTTGCTTTCGTAAGAAAGCAGGTGGATGAAGGATGCAGTTGATAAATTTTTCCCAAAAGCCTCCTCCTTTAGGAGGAGGTGCGGGGTTTACCTATTCCACTTCTATTTTTTTAGAAGTCTGCCATAAACCATGGATGTTGCAATAAGAAGATGCAAAGATTGTCCCAGTTTTTTCGGTCCTAATACTGCAGACTACCTCTGAATTTGTATAAATTGTGCTTGTATTCGGTCCCTGAGTTGACTCTCCATGGGAGGCAAATTCAAACTTTCCTATCTGATAAGGAAATTTCTCTCCATCTGGCATAAAATAAACCTCTATCCATCTTATATGATGCTCAGTAGTATTGGGATGGGCTATCTCCTTACCAACGGCTACGTTAAATTTGAAAGGTTCTCCTTTTTTGACTTTATCCGGTGCCTCAATTACAGGAACATGTTTTTCTTTCTTCCAATCCGCTCCTTGAAATAAATCTTTAAACTCTGACATTTTCTACCTCCTTTATCGCTACGGCTTTAAATATGGACAGACTATTTATATAAAGGGCTCTCTCGTTCAAATTGGCTCCACGATAGGTGTAAATATCCAAACTTCTTGGTGGAGCTAATTCTCGGACTTAATAAGACTGGAAACAGTGGTCGATGGCATATAATTTACTAAAGCAAATGTAGACTCAAAGCAATTATTAACATCCCCGCCATAATACCTAAGATAGCTACGTGCGAGCCCTTACTTTCGCATGACAATGGTAAGAGCTCGTCAAAACTAATAAAAATCATTATCCCCGCAACAGCAGCAAGAGAACAAGACAGGACAACTGGCTTAAGAAATGGCATCAATACTAACATGCCTACAATTGCCCCAGCGGGTTCTGCAACTCCTGATAAGAAAGAATACCAGCATGCCTTTCTTCTGCTTTTGGTGGCATAAAAAATTGGCATTGCTACAGCAACGCCTTCAGGGATATTATGTAATGCGATTGCAACAGCCAAAGAGATGCCCAATTTAATATTTACTATAGAGCTCATAAAAACTGCGAGACCTTCTGGAAAATTATGAATTGCCAGACCTAAAGCTGTAAATATTCCGGCCCTCATTATTTTCTTATCACAAACTGTCCTCTCAATATGTTCCTCAATATATTCATGAGGAATGACAAAATCAAGAAGCATCATTAAAATAATGCCTCCAAAGAACGCCATGTTTGCTTTTAAGAAACCGATGTTTTTAATGGCTGATGTTAAAATTTCTACAAAAGAAATATAAATCATTACCCCAGCCGACAATCCTAGAGAAAATTGGAGGTAACTTTTCTTAAGGTCTTTTATAAAAAAAGAAACAAAACTGCCGAATAATGTAAAGAGACCGGCTAAAAAAGCTAACAATAAAGGTAACCAAACCTTTGTATTATACATGTCTCTTTCTTCTATAGTTGCGTTATTGTACCCCAAACAAAAACCCTCTGCAACAAATATTGTCACAAAGGGTTTTGTCATCCGAAAAAGTTCGGGAGGTCAATTCGGGAGGTCAATTCGGTCAATTCGGGGACACAATACTTATTTCACTTTGGAAAAAAAGGGCCACACTTCTTTATCCATTTTTTAATAACACTAAAAATGGGGTGTTTCTATTTTTCCCACCGTAAAGCCTGGTGGATCTTATACAGCGCGACAAAAATTAGAAGTGACAGATTCAAAAAATTAGAACCGCCCCATTTATTCCCGTCCCATTTATTCCCGTCCCGTCCCATTTATTCCCGTCCCATTTATTCCTAAGAAATAAGATTTTCTAACAAAAATTTTTATTGTTTTTCTTCTCCCCCTCTCCTTATTCGTTTATATCACCTGTTGTATAAGGAGAGGGGGACATTAATGGGGAGAGGTTTAAAAGCCCTCCGCAAGAGTCGCCGAGCCCTCTCTGGGAGGGCGTTCCTTGACACGAAGTGTCAAGGACGGCGAAAGGGAGGGCATAAAGCGAGCCTCTATTTAGAGACTATCCGAGCGCTATAACATGCACTGCTCGGGAGAAAAGTATAAACTTTTGGCACAAGCGCTGAGCGGGGCCCCTACAAATCTTTCTTCTTGCAACCGTGGATGGTGTTTGGTAGAATTATAGGGAAAGTTTGAGAGTTAAACCGAGGGGAGCCATCTTTGACAGAGCCTTGCTACTAGTAGCAAGGCTTTTTTCTTGAGATTTTTCAAAAATTGCGGGGCTTGCGGCTGCCCCCACCCAGCCGCAAGCCTGAACATTTAAAAGAGGGGCGGGATTTTTAATGCTTTGCTTCTCGTCGGAAAGTGGTTGGCAAAGCATATTTATTTGGATGGATTCTTTCTTTTAGTGAAGCCGATGATTTTATTTAAGATAAAAATTATAAAAACAATAAAATATAAAATACAAACGACCAAAGAAGCAATTTTCAGTTCTTCAATATTCTTTATTCTTCCTGCCAGAAGCGCTGGTAAATATATTAAAATTGCAATAGATACCCACCTGTAACTTAGTATTGTTGGGAATAATTTATCTGCTATATCCGGCCAAGTCTTTCCAACTGTTTTTATTACTTCTTTTCCAATTTGATCCTTGTCTTCGATTTCGCTTATATCTGTTCCAGTAGTCGAGGTAGATAAGATCTTATTCTTGGGTGCTGTTTTTAAAACCTCAACTTCTTCGGTAGAGATTGAAGATGTTGTATTATCTTTATTACTTTTGTTCTTTTTGGACATTTTATCCTAAGAAATGATTATAGACATGTTCAAAATATTTCCAACTCTCTTTGGAATAAGAAGAAATTAGGTTTAGAATATCATCTTTCGTTTTTATTTTCCCGATTTCCTTTCTAAAAATGTCTATATCAAAAAATAAGGCAAGTTCTGGAAAATCTATTTTTTCTATAACAGTTCCGGGTTCGATAATAAACTGTGGCATTTGTTCTTTATCCATAGGACCACACATCGTATTATAACTCTTATCTCCTTCTTCAAAATTCAATGGAAACCCTATATCAACAAGTTTGCCTTTATAGATTTTTAATAGTTCGGTATTCTTTATGTTTGTTTTCTGAGCAAATTTTTCAACCAAATCTTTAAATTCACTTTTTACCTCTCTACAAAAAGTTGATCGCACTCCAAACCTTAGAAAGTAATCCGCAGTAAAGTTGATATTATTTAGAAGTGCTTTTGTAAATTTTATTGCTTTATCTGAGAAATAATTTTTGGTAGAAGCATTGTATATAACATAACCACAGTTATAGTAGCTAACGAACCCTTTTTCAGTATCATCTTCACTTAATTTTAGTTCAATTCTATTTCTCGATACCTTCCAGTGTTCAAAACTACATTCCTTGCTGAGATCGTCAACAAGAGCCCCTCTTAAATCAAGGACTTTTGCTACCGCTTTATATCTAAGTTCAAAAATCTGCCTAGATATTATTTTATCGCCTTTCATTTTATTCCTCCGACATTTTTAGATTTATTGTTTCAAAAGTGAATCAATAGTAACATCTAAAGCTGAAGAAATCTTCTTAAGTGTATCTAAAGTTGGGTTTTTATTTGCTCCAGATTCAATTTTTATAAGGGTGCTATAAGTAATCCCTGCTTTCTTAGCAAGGTTCTCTTGAGAAAGTTTATGCTGTTTTCTTAATTTCTTAATATTCTGAGCTAGCAATTTTTTCTCCTTGACATAGTCATAATATATTGCTAATATTATATTATAAGATAAATTCTTATATTATATTGCTTACAGTGTATTGATATTTTAACCTGAAGGAGGCTAAAATGCAAGGGACTAATTCGGGGACACAAGACTAATTCGGGGACACAACACTTATTTCTTCTACGCCACACTTAATTGGGTATTGTGCCCCTGAATTTTCTAAACATATTTTACCTCCATAAAGAATAAAAATAAAACCATCTCCTTTTAAAAACTTCCAAAATATCGCTGTCCCTGTTTTTACCTCTCTTCAGAGCTGTCTAAGTACATCATCCTCCCGCAACTCAGATGGAACTTCCCACCACCTTGTTTTCATTGCTCTATTTTCAAGATAATCTATTAACTTTTTATCTGCTCCAAGTTTCTTTAAAACCTCTATTTCGTATTTCAAACATTGTCTTTCTGCATCTTCTCCAGAATGCGCAGATTTTGGAACTTTTTTGGTCTCTGGGTGTTCTTTTTGATAATCCATATAAAGTTTACAATGATATGATTCGTGTGCTAAGCCACCTGCATACCTTATTAAGTCTTTTAATCTTGCTACATCTTCCTTTCTGACATAGCAGGTAGCCTTTCCAAACAGTTCAATGCCTCTTGTAGTTACAAAATTTGAACCACCCTGTATAATATCGTCTATTCCTTTTTTAATCAATTCAAGCGCTTCTGGTGCTTTTTCCTTTAGTAAGGTTAAGGCTCTTTTTGTTTGATCTTTTAAAAAGTAATCTCCATAAATTGTGATTGATTCATATTCCTCCTAATAAAGAAATTAGGGGACACAATACCTATTTTGAAAATGGGAACAGCGCCCCTTTTTAAGTAATTTTTGTTACCCTCTAACCATAAATCCCTCAATCTTTTCAGATTGAGGGATTTCGTCCATATCCGAAAAAGTTCGGATATTGTCTAAATTGGCTCCCCCTTCGTTTAATTCTCAAACTTTCCCTATAATTTTACCTAATACTATACATGGTTGCAAGAGAAAAGATTTATAAGTGCCCCGCCCAGTGCTTGAGCCGAGAAGTTCTTGCTTTTTTCCCGCGCAGTGCGTGTTATAGCGCTCGGCTAATCCATAAATAGAGGCTCGCTTTATGCCCCCTCTTCGAGGTCAAATCGGGGACACAATACTTATTTCTTATTTCCTCAGAATTCTCTTTTCTTACTTACTTAAATTAGAGAGAAAAAAGGGTCACGCTTCTTTATCTATTTTTTAATAACACTAAAAATGGAATGTTTCTATTTTTCCCACCGCAAAGCCTGGCGGATCTTATACAGCGCGACAAAAATTAGAAGCGACCGATTCAAAAAATTAGAACCATCCCATTTACAAAATCGGCGCTGGGTGGTGGTAGAGCCGATTTTAGGATAGGTCGGACAAGACTAAATTTCCTCTTTTTCTATCTCTTTAATTATTTCCTCATTAATAACAACATGAATTATTATCTTACCGACTCCTTTCATCAAATATGATACCAATTCCTCTTTATTTTCTATATCCTCCCTATGCGAAATTTGAAAATATATTATTAAAGAAATTAAATAAACGCCGATTCTGTATAATCTTGTTGTATTCTCAATTTGTCGGTCTGTTAGTTTTCTTTTGCGAATGTAATCATGAAGCGCATCTGCATCCATATTAATTGCCACCGCATCGACAAGGCTTTTTTCATCGCTTGATTGCCAAATTTTACATATATCCTCACCACACCAATTATAATCTTTATCATTCCACGTTGGCGTATCTCTGTCTTCTTTCTTTTCTCTGTATATTTCTATAATTTCAGGGAGTCGATATGTCAAGCGAGATTCAATTTCTTCTTCTTTTGCCTCTTTAATCGGATTATCAATTTTTACAAAAGCAGTCAATGTGTGTGGTCCCCCTGGAGAAGATAATTCAATATTAACCGTAACAGTTGTACCTACCGGCAACTCTTTTTTTGTTTTTATTCTTAATTTTATTTCTCCTTGTGTAGGTCCAACAACATTTACATCAAAGACATCTTCATCGGAACCCTCTTTATCCTCTTTCTCTCCACCACCGCCTAAATGCGGCTTTTCAAAAGTAATTTTTAACTCACCTTGATCCCTTGGCCTTATAAGATATTCATCTTCTACATCTGTCTCTAAAAATAACTTACACTCTCCATTTTGAGGCAACATTTTAATATTACCCGGTGCTATCTTTTTAAACCGCACAAAAGAGGGATAACGTTTTGGTTTGAATATCGAGCCTTCTTTCTTAATTCTCCTCTCAAGTGTTTTTTTAATAATATTGCTAGCTATTTCTCCATTAAGCCCTAATAATTTACTAATTTCTTCATTCTTCCTGATCAGTCTACCCATAACCCTTTTTAAGAAATTTTCATCTTTCGGATTCTTAAATATTTTCTCGTCGCGTCTCTTTTCATTAAGCTGACGTAAAATATCGAGGTCTCTTAGTTCTTTTGCAATTTCATCGTCTAACTCACGTTTCATTTCAGTATCACGCCTTCTATCTCTTGAAGACATAAATAAATCATAGTGGGCAGAAGGAGAAATATTGCTACAATCAATGTTAACTAAAAGAGAACCACTAAGATACGGTAAATTTGCGCCATTCTTTGAAGCAATAAAAGAACTACTAAGATAATCGTGTACCTGACCATTTATTGTAAATATTACAGCAAGTTTTTCTACAAATTCATTTTTGTCCACCTCGTCTTTAAAAACCGTAACTTCTCCAGGAAATTTTAGACCTTTAAAATTTATTTCTAAAGGAAATGAGGTTTCTTTTTGTTCCCTTTCATCTTTCATAACTCTCATTTTATTTCCAAGCATTAGTTTTGTTTCTGCATGACCTCTATAATTTCTCTTTTCATATAAAAGAACCGGTAAAGCCGGATAATATAAATATCTATTTAGAGCCCTCCAAAGCCCGAGTGTTATATCAGAGCGGTCTGGCAAATCGTAATTGAAAAGCTTTATATATGTTCCTGTTTGGAATTTTCTTCTAAATAATCCTAAATCTAACTCTTTGGCTGAAAAAGAAAAAATCTCTCCATTCTTATCAATACAATATTCATACCATGGAGTTTTATATTCACCGATACTCCATACCTGATGAAGTCTAACTAATGTAAAACCATAAAAGTCTTGTTTTCCATTTAATAACGAAAGGTGGCGACGAGATAATATGAGTTGATATTTGTTTGACCCACAGAAACATAATGCACCTGTGCCGCCCATATTAAATTTACCCTGGACAAATTTTATTTTGATTTTATTCTCTCTTGAACGATATAGAAAGGTTTTTTCAAAATCAGATGGATGCTGTCCTTCTCCATTATCATAAATTATTATATTTGGATTTTGTCTGGTACCTTCAGCAATTATCTGGATATTCTCTGCAATTTCACGTAATCGCTTCTCTGTAATTTCAGTAAAATTTCCTCTTTCTATGCCAAAAAAATTCTCCCCAGCTTCTTGGATACTAGATGGCGCGTTCTGTCCTTCAGGATCGATGCCTTTTAGTATACATTCTTTTGTTAAAAGAGCATCTATCGAGTTGACTGGTTTTTCTATTAAAGCAGGAATAGGACTTGCCTGTTGAGCATGCGCAAGACCAATGTTTGAATGTTCTCCTGCAAGTGGTTTCCAATTTTCATCTTTCTTTAATATGGGATGGTTAGAAATTATTTTACTAACTGCTTCTTCGTCCTCGGCTCTTACTAATTTCAGTAATAAATCTAAATTATCCACGCTATCTTTACCTCGTTCTCAAACATTTTAAATTCTTTATCACCAGTTATAACTTCTCCTTTACGAAGTTTTGCTAGAGCAGCAGCAAAACAATCGGCATAAGAAATTTTCTTTGTGGCTTTAAAACGGGCGGATTCTTTGGCAATATGTATATCTACATTAACTATTTCTATGGGGAGGGTCCGAATTATTTTTTCAATTTCATTTGCTTTCTCTTGTCCGCATTCACGTAAAACAATATAGTATACTTCTCCATAATTCACCGATGTCATTAACAAATAATTATCTTTTTCTACGGCATTAACAAAAAAAGACTCAACCTTTTCAAATCCAGCCTCTTTTTCTAAAAAAACTAAGAGGCCATGGGCATCAAGAACTCTTATCATAGCTTAAGCCTCTCTTTCTTTGTCTTTAGCACGTTCTTCAAGTAGTGCCTTTGACAATTTCCCTTTAGTCTGTAATACTCCAGCGATTTTTTCAAAATATCCTGGAGTAACTGCTTTAAGAATTAACTCATCGCCTCTTTCTTCAATATATAGCTTTGTTCCTCTTTTTATATTGAGCCTTCGGCGAATCTTTGAAGGTATTACAATTTGTCCCTTTGTGGTTACAACTGCAGTAGTCATATCTTATCCCCCCTTTCTGCAAAAAGTATAACATATAAACAAAGGTATGTCAAATATTTTTTTTTCTACATTTTAATATAGTAATACCAAATAGGGCTTATCCAACCTTTTCTAAAATTGGCGTTGCTGTCGCCCAGCCGCAAGCCCTGCGATTTTTAAAGAAAAAGCCCTTACTCCTAGGAGTAAGGGCTCATCAAACATGGTCCCCCTCCCCCCCCGCAAGACTCCGGCCTTTGGCCTAGAACTTGTCATCGTCCCAATAAATTGGGACTCCTCCCCATAGGGGCTCTGCCCCTTTGGCGTCCCGAAGTCTCGGGACTGTCACCCCGACAGCGTGGGGACAATCTCCCCACATCCCTTAAGTTTTCGTCTTTTGGGTGTCGCCAAAAATAAAAACGGGGCCAAATAAATCGGCCCCAATTTTTGGCTCCCCCCGCAAGACTCGAACTTGCGACACGATGGTTACAAGTATCCCGATATTACTATCGGACTCGGACTATCTCTTTACCATATCCTTTGACTTCGTTCAGGATTTAGGTAGCGGGTGTATAGTCTCTGCACTCTCCGAATTAAACGGATAGCTCAGGATTACCCCTGCTGTTTCGTTTTGCCTCGCTTTTGCGAGGCAAAACGACAGGGGTTTCCCTGAATTAGCCCTCGCCACAAATCGTGGCGAGCCCACCTTTTATTATGGCGGGCGCTTTTTCATCCTGCAGTTTCCTGCAGGAGCTGCTCATTGCGCTTCGTGCCTCGGAACAGCCATCTGCTCTACCTGCTGAGCTAGGGGGGAGTGGACAAACTTTTCAAGGAGCGAGAAATCTTATTTTAAAAGTTTACTCTCCTTGGTGAGTTTTCTAAGACCCTCTGCTATCCGGTTAATAACACTAGCAAGGGTCTTCAATTCATCGCTTTTTCTTAAGCTCAATTTGATATCAAAATTGCCTTCTGCTAAGTGATGCAACTCCTTCTCTATCCTTACGAGAGGCCCTACTATTCTGTGGGTTAGATATATTACTGATACTACTACAACTGGAAGAAGAATCAAAAGTTCAAATAGAATCAAAAAACTAACTGTCTGAAGAAATAGCTCAAGGACATCGTATTTCTCCAGACCTAATTTCTGAACAGTCAACCAGACTCCACGGTAAGCTAATCCCATACCAATAATTGCAACAAATATCGTAAAAAATAATACTATCCTTACTGAATCCATCTGGAATTCATTATGAATAAGGTATCTTGTCCTTTTATCTATTGGCTTTGTAACCATATTTTTCTCCCCCTTTTTAAAAAATCCATTCTAATATATATTAAAGAGAGAATTCAATGTTGTCAAGCTACTAAAGCTCCGTTCTACCTTCCAGTGCCCTTGCAAGGGTTGCCTGGTCCGTGTAGTCAAGGTTGGTTCCAACGGGTATACCATAGGCTATTCTTGTAAGTTTTACTCCCAAGGGTTTTATAAGCTTTGTAAGATATAATGCAGTTGCCTCCCCTTCGGTGCTTGAGCTTGTGGCTATAATGAGTTCTTTTATTATAGAAGATTTGATTCTTGGGATTAATTCCTTTATCTTTAAATCATCGGGACCTATGCCATCAAGTGGGGATAATACTCCCAAGAGCACATGGTATAATCCCTTGTATCCTTGAGTCTTTTCTATCGCTATGATGTCTTTGGACTCTTCAACAACGCATAAGATAGAGGCATCTCTTGTTGGGTCTTTACAAATTCTGCAAGTTTCATCTTCTGATAAATTAAAACAATTCTTACATAAAACTACTTTATCTTTTAGAGCAAGTATAGAATCTGAGAGAGCCCTTGCCTGTTCTTTTGATATCTTGAGGATATAAAAAGCAAGTCTCTCTGCAGTCCTAGGACCAATGCCGGGCATCTTTACAAGTTCATTTATCAAGTCCTCCATTGATTTTGTGTAGCCCTTTGAGTAAAATTCCAATTAAAGTCCCCTTTCGCTTTTGTCTTCCTTAACAATCCTTCCGCCAAAAAGCTTAAGCGTTAATTTTATAATAGAATCATCTTGAGGGGTATTCTTTTCTACGGGAGGTTCCTCTATTATCTCTTCTTTGGAGGTTAATTCAAGTTCTGTATCTTCAACTGTTTCTCCTTCAATTTCTTCTATCTCAATATTACTCTCTATATCTTTTGTAAAAGTTGTAAATACAAGCTTTAAATCATAACCTATAAATCTGGCTAAGATTTCCTCAATCAATCTTTTATTCTCAGGCCGTTCAAGGCTCTCCCTGTGAAAGGTAAGCCCATCGGGAATGCCCACTATAAGTGAGCCGTCATTTACCTCAAGAGGTTTTGCCTCAAGCAAAAATGTGGCGACTGACATCTTCTCATCCTTAAGCGTCTCTATAAGCTGGCTCCAGCAGGATTGAACCGTCTCTAATCTAATTTGCTTTTTGCCATTTTTCTCTCCTGCTTGGGGTTTTTTGGTTATAAAAGAAGAGGTGTTTTCTATTTCCCCGGTCCCTTTGGGAAAGTTATTTTTTTCTGGCATATCTTGAATACTTAAGATAGTCTTTTCATTTTGGGTGGTAAGTTCTGAAAGTTTATTTAATATCTTATCAAGTTTAACCAGGTTTTCCCTCTGGGTTAACTTAACCATAGAAATCTCCAATAGGATTTTATCGTACGGATGCCTCCTTATTAGTTCCTGTGTATTTAAAAGTACGTTTATTATATAGAATATATCCTGCAGGGAAAAGGATTCTGATTGTTTAATAATAAAATTAATATGTTCTTTTGAAAGCTCAATAAGACTATCTAAAGAGCCCTTCTGTGCAATTTTAGCAATAAGTAGATTTCTAAAGTGCTCTATAAGTACTGATACAAACTGGGATATATCCTTTCCTTCCTCTATTAGTCTGTCAATAAGTAAAAGTGCTTTTTTTGAGTCTTTATTTATAAGGCTTTCTGTTACATCAAAAACTATCTCCTGAGGCACAATCCCCAAAACAGTGGTTATATCCTCAAATTTTATTTCTCCATTTGAGAAAACCCCTATTTGTTCAAGTATGGACTCTGCGTCTCGTAAACTACCATCGGATATTTTTGCTATTTCAAAAAATGCATCCTCTTGAATATTTAGACGTTCTTCCTCTACAATAGTCTTTAATTTTAATATTATATCTTTTGTTGAAATTTTTCTAAAGTCAAATCTCTGACAACGAGATGCTATAGTTAGGGGTATTCTATGAGGCTGCGTTGTGGCAAGTATAATCTTCACATGAGGAGGTGGTTCTTCAAGTGTCTTTAGCAGAGCATTAAAAGCCTCCTGGGTGAGCATATGAGATTCGTCTATTATATAAATTTTAAATTTTCCAGATGTGGGTTGAAACTTTATATTCTCTCTTAGGTTCCTTATATCATCTATCCCCCTATTTGATGCTCCATCTATCTCTATAAGGTCAAGATTTGTGCCACTTTTTATCTCGCTACAGGAAGAACACTTATTACAGGGGTTTGGGGTTGGGCCATTCTTACAGTTTAGACACATAGCAAATATCCTCGCAGTTGAGGTCTTACCGGTCCCTCTCGGTCCTGTAAATAAATAGGCATGGGCTAGTTTATCCATTGAGATTGCGTTTTTCAGGGTGGTCGTTATATGAGACTGTCCAACTACCTCATCAAAACTCCTTGGTCTAAATCTCCTTGCGTATACCCTATAGGTCATCATCAATCCTTATTTAAAAATGAAATTTATATAAGCTTCAAATCCCTAAACTAAGGACGCACTTCAATAGCTACAATACTTCTACTTGTCATATTGCTTAACGCTATTTCAGTATGAATCTTTCTTCAAAAGATTCAGCGGAGAGGCTGGGATTTCTCCTCCCCCGCCTCAACATTCGTTGAGTCTCCTCCGGAGCCGGCTGCCCTCACTTGGACCAGTGGCGTTCGGGTCAGCTTCAAATCCCTTCAGAGAAGTTCAAGCGGAGAGGCTGGGATTTGAACCCAGGGAGCCCCTTTTGGAGGCTCAAACGCTTAGCAGGCGTCTGCTTTCGGCCACTCAGCCACCTCTCCCATATTAGCTTATAGCAAACCCCGTTAGAGAGCTACATTCTCTAACGGTATATGCTGACGATAGTCTTTGAACCACAGTCATCCTTAAAAGGTAATGACCGCTGATTAAAATCGACGGTTTTCTCTAACGGGACAAATAGCCTATGGTTTATAGCTCCTTTTCTTTTTGAAGAACTCCTTCAGAAAATGGCTACACTCATCAGGTAAAATGTCTCTGGTAATCTTTAAATGGTGGTTCAACTTTCCAAGAGAAGGAATATCCAAGGTAGAACCGCAGGCGCCTGTTTTAGGCTCAGGAGTGCCATAAATAAGTCTGTTTATCCTGCCAAGAACCATAGCGCCTATGCACATTATGCAGGGTTCAATAGTAACATATATTGAGGCGTTTATCAACCGCTCATTCCTTAAATAATCCGCTGCCTGGGTAATTGCAAGCATCTCCGCATGGGCTGTAGGGTCATGCAATCTTTTTACCTGATTGTGGGCACGTGCGATTATCTTTCTATTATAAACAATAACCGCTCCTATCGGCACTTCATCTTCTTCAAATGCCTTTCGCGCTTCTTTTAACGCCTCTTGCATATAGATTTTATCTATTTTCATAGCTCTAAATCTGTCAACTGTGAACTGTGAACTAAACTTGGCGTGCCCGGCGCGATTTGAACGCGTCGCTTTGCTCCTTAGGGAAAAACTCTAATAGTTTTTCCCTAACGTCCGCCAAAATTGTGGCGGATTGTTCCTTTTCCTTCCGCATAGAGGTATCTGTGCGCCGATAAGAGGAAAAGATGCCTCTTCCTCTTAATATCTCCTTTTTGCGTTCTCTTTGTTATTAAGGGTAGCGTGCCCGGCGCGATTTGAACGCGCGACACCTGGTTTCGTAGACCAGTGCTCTATCCAGCTGAGCTACGGGCACAAAGATTTTTAATCTTCTATCTCAAATTTTATACCACCCAATATCCATGCAAAAAAATTATAACTTAACGCTATAATTGCTGTAAGCATGCCAACTGTCAGACCATGCAAAAAAACAAGAATCAGTCTTCCGATGACACCTGAACCTATACGTTCTATAAATGGTAGTTTAAAGGGTATGATCTGTTTGGTCATCCCGCTTAATATGCCAACCGTGAGTCCTATAATAATAAACATTCCAGTAAACAATTTAAAAACCGATATTATACCAATATATTTTAATTCAATTGTTTTCATACCTGTCCTCCTGGTTTTGTTGCCGGCTATATGGTATTATGTCCTGTATACTGTCTATGCTGACTTGATTAATTGTATACATCCAGTATATCACAAACAGAAGATACAGGAAATAGCTTTATCTCCGCATATAAAGGCGGGATTTCCCACTAAATTAACCTTTTCTAACAAAATAGAATCTGTCCATATTTTTGTCTCAAAGAATCCACTATTTATGAGTTCCTACAAATTATACCAAAGTATAAATTAATGTTAAACATTTTTTACTTCTATTTAATTTGTAAGTTAGTGCTCAGAGGTTCTGTAAAGTGCGAATGTTCTTTGACGCTAAGCATCAGGACTTGTCACGGAGGTGTCAAATTTTTAACAGGAACAATGTAAATGAAGGGCAGGAAGGATAAACTTTGATTTATCTTTAAAAATATTGAAAAAATAAAGGAGGATTATTCAGGAGAAGTATTATGTTGCTGTCGTATTAAAATATTAACTTAGTCTGGTCAGATATAAACCTGTTTTCCTATTTATGTAAAACCCCGTACCTCTTCTTTTTAAGACGAGGCTTTGGGAAAAAATTTATCAATTACTCCCTTCATCCCCCTGCTTTTTTACGAAAGCAAGCAGGGGGGCTTTATGAGGTGCGGGGTAAACCCAACTATAATATTTAAAAGAACATGGCTTTTCGAAGTTGTCGTAAGATTAAAACGCCGCTACCCCCTTTTTTGTTTTTTACAAAGTCCAATCCCATAATACCAATTAGACCGATACTAAAAAGAAACAATGTGAGGGGTTCAGGAATAGGAACATCGCTCCCGGTTGGTGTAAAACAAGTAACTCTCAGCATCTTTGAGCCAAGGTAATATCCGCCCCACTTCATAGAGTGTTGCCCTGGATTCCAAGTATCGTGAAAATAGACTTCGTTAGTCGCTTCGCTATAACCATAACCCAACATAGAATGACCTTCAATACCAATCATTACTACCCTGCCCATGTCTATCTCATTCATATAATCTTCAAAAGTAAATCCATAGGTTAGTCCTAATGTATCAACTGGCTGATTGAAGGCGTTGTAATCCGTTGAAGGATCGCCACTACCATAGCCAACGTAGTTAAAATATTCCCACATGCCGAAAAGTCCAGAACTATTATAGACAGCCTTACCTGCTGCATAGATATCTGTAATATAAAGTGGGGCGCCATCAGCATAATACCAGAATCGGGTGGTTCCGTTTGAATTACCTACAGAATCCTGGCTAGTTCCCATAAAATCAGCCAGGCAATCAAATGGTCTACCAGTATAATTATCGTCTCCGAAAGCACCATATCCTTTACCATAAAAGTCTGCAATATGCCCCTGGCTAGCAATTATATTGTTCACTAAAAATCCTCCTGGAGGAGAACTGCCAAAGGTATTGAGTTCTGCAACTCCACCAGGCACAATATTATCATAGACTAACCCACCATAACCGTAAATATCATAATATCCCATCATCATGCCGGCTGAGGTTGGCGAACATCCATACCACCAGTCGTAGTCTGGTGTGCCAGATAGCAAACCTCCCTCTTCAAAGAACATTAATGTAGAAGCATAGCAAAATAATTCACCTACGTTCATAACTACTAAAAAAATCCATAAGATTAATACACTAAAATGCAGCTTTTTCATTTTATCCTGCCATTCGTCTATGAGAAGGTTTAATTTGGTTTAAAATTCCTCATGGTGAGAATAGTTTATAAAAATTGGTTAATCAAGAAGGCATCACAACACTATGAAATTAAAAAAGATAGCAATTTTGTAATATTTTTTTCGTTTATACTTAAGTAATAATTGATTCTTTATTTATTATTTTAAAAAACATTAAAGAACTTGTTCTTAGGATACCTTATGCAAACTAAAAAATCAAGGAGATATTTTTCGCTTAGGCGAGATGGGGAATGAGAGAGATTATACTCCCAACCATAAAGAGGAAAATAGAGACATCAGATACTATTTATTTGTATCTGGGCCAGTTCCTTTAACTATTTTCTATCGATATAACTCAAGACTGAAAGATAAAAAGATTGGTTCGAACTCTATTTTATCCCTCGCTTTCGCTCGGGACGCCTCACTCTCGTTCGGCAGAAAGAGCGCCGCCTCGTTTTCTCGTCGGCCGCCCCCTATAGGGGGCTCTTTCTTGACGCCCCGTTTCCAACATGGCGGAGAGGCAGGGATTCGAACCCTGGAAGCACCTTTTGGATGCTTACACGATTTCCAGTCGTGCCGATTCAACCAGCTCTCGCACCTCTCCTTATGACTGACTTCTAATCTTAGTAAACCCCGTTTGGCGCTTACTCGCTTCAAATCCTTATATAAGGAAGTTGTCTCTCACTTTATTCGGGACAGTTTTCAAAAAACAAAACTGGCGGAAGGAGGAGGATTTGAACCTCCGATCCCTTGCGGGATAACGGTTTTCGAGACCGCCCCATTCAACCGCTCTGGCATCCTTCCGATTTTTCGTTTTTTGAAAAATCGTCCCGAGTCCTGTTTTAGGGATGAGGGGTAATCAAAATAAGTTCTGAATTTGATCGTTAAACCAAAATTTAAGCAGCATCCAGTTGTCTTGCACCTTGTAATAGTAAAATTCAAATATTGCAGGATGGTCTCTCAGTTTGACCAAATATTTTACCATTAGAAGACTATCACCCACATATTTTGTGTCTAATTGTTCAACGTTTAAAATTGGACCATAAATTATCGGGAGGTTTCTAAGCTGACCTATTACTAAATTTAACTCCTGGGTCTTGTTCTCAATAAGGGTGCCTTTAACCAAATCCATCACCGCGGGTTCCATATTTGAACTTTGTAGCTGAGCAAAGAAAGCATCAAGTCTAATTTTTATTTCGCTCGGCAAATCCTTTTTAGAAGATGTATCAATATCTGTTTGAATTTCCACAGGCGTGCTTTCTTGTGCCGATACATCTATAACCTTTTCTTCAACTGGCAACTCCTCTTGAGAAAAAGAATAATAGCTCAATGTAAAAAATAAAACAAAAGAGCTAATACAAATTAAAATTTTTTTTACCATAGTTTCTCCTCCTATTTTCTTGTTGCTCGCTTCGAATCCTTATATAAGGAAGTTGCCCCTCACTTTGTTCGGGACAGTTTTCAAAAAACAAAACTGGCGGAAGGTGGAGGATTCGAACCCCCGAGACCCTTGCGAGCCTAACGGTTTTCAAGACCGCCGCATTCAACCGCTCTGCCAACCTTCCGATTTTTCGTTTTTTGAAAAATCGTCCCGAGTCCTGTTTTAGGGATGAGGGACAATCAAAATTGCATCTACAAATTCATCAGAGAA